>NZ_JBWKYF010000027.1:0-84685 GCF_059423605.1 Variovorax sp. GW460-12-1-14-LB1 | reverse complement strand
CCGAAGGCGAGCAGGACACCGCGCCGCCGCTGACGCTCGCGGACGTGGATGCACTGGACATCGGGTCCGACTTCAAGCCCTTCCTCACGAAGGAGGTCGCGCCCGAGGTCAAGAACGCGGCCTTCCGCAAGCTCTTTGCCGATCCGCATTTCAATGTGATGGACGGCCTCGACACCTACGTCGACGACTACTCCCAATCCACGCCCGTGCCCGAGAGCGTGCTGCGCCAGATGGCCAGCGCCAAGTTCCTCAAGCTCTTCGACGAGACCCCCGAAGACATTCCCCCGGAAACCCCCGACGACGCCGAAACGTCGGACGTGGCACAGTCCCAGGGTTCCGAAACGCTTCCCAGCCCGCCGGTTGCCGCGATGCAACCCGCCAGCCAAGAAACCGATGACCACCACGCTGATTTGCGACTGCAACCAGACGATGCCGCTCGAGCCGAAGACGCTCGGCGCGGCACTGGCTGAAACCCTCCCGCTGCATTCGTCGCTGTGCCGCCGCGAGGCGACCTCCTTCCAGCGCGCCATCCAGTCCGGCGACGACGTCGTGGTGGCCTGCACCCAGGAAAAACGGCTGTTCGGCGAGCTCGCCACGCAGACGCCCAACGCCACCTCGCCGATCCGCTTCATCAACATCCGCGAGACCGGCGGCTGGAGCCGCGACGCGAAAAGCGCGATGCCGAAGATCGCCGCGCTGCTGGCCGCCGCCAGCCTGCCCGAGCCCGACCCCGTCTCGACCGTGAGCTACACCAGCCAGGGCCGGCTGCTGATCATCGGCCCGCTCGACGCCGCCGAACGCGCCGCGGCGCTGGTCGGCGACACGCTCGACGTCACCCTGCTCGCGCAGGGCCCCGGTGCAGACGGCGGCGCCCAGGCGCGCCGCTGGCCGGTGATCGCCGGGCGCATCGATTCGCTCACCGGCTGGCTCGGCGCCTTCACGCTGCGCTGGACGCGCGACAACGCGATCGACCTCGACCTGTGCACCCGCTGCAACGCCTGCGTGGTCGCCTGCCCCGAGCAGGCCATCGGGCTGGACTACCAGATCGACAACGCGCGCTGCACCTCGCACCGCGACTGCGAGCGCGCCTGCAGCGTGGCCGGCGCCATCAACTTCAGCCGCGACCCGCAGGCGCTCGACGCGGCCTTCGACCTCGTGCTCGACCTCGGCGCCGCGCCGCAGATCGACTGGCACGCGCCGCCGCAGGGCTACTTCCACCTGCCCGGCGGCGTCGCGCAGGCCGAGGGCCTGCAGACGCTGCTGCGCCTGCGCGAGCTGGTGGGCGAATTCGAGAAGCCCAAGTTCTTCGACTACAAGCAGAAGCTGTGCGCGCACAGCCGCAACGAGGTGGTCGGCTGCAATGCCTGCGTCGAGGTGTGCTCGGCCCATGCGGTGAGCAGCGACCCGCAGCGCCAGCGCATCGTGGTCAACCCGAACCTGTGCGTCGGCTGCGGCGCCTGTACCACGGTGTGCCCGACGGGCGCGCTGGGCTACACCTACCCGCGCGCGCCCGACCAGGGGCTGAAGCTGCGTAAGCTGCTCAGCACCTATGCCGCGGCGAGCGGGCGCGATGCGGCGCTGCTGCTGCACAGCCAGGAAGGCGGCCAGACGCTGCTCGAACAGCTCGGGCGGCAGGCGCAACTCGGCAAGGCCCAGGGCGTGCCGGCGCGCGTGATGCCGGTCGACCTCTTTCATGCGGCCAGCACCGGCATCGACCTGTGGCTGAGCGCCGTCGCCTTCGGCGCCTCGCAGGTCGCGGTGCTGTGCACCGGCGAAGAGGCGCCGCAGTACCTCGCGGCGCTCAAGCAGCAGAGGGACGTCGCGCAGGCGCTGCTGCTCGGCCTGGGCTACACCGGCACGCACTTCCACGTGATCGAGGCCGATTCGCCCGCCGCGCTGGACGCCGCGCTGGCCGGCCTGCGCACGACCACGCAGCGCGTGCCGGCCACGGCGGCGCGCTTCGCCGTCGGCGCCGACAAGCGCGACCGGCTCGAGATGGCGCTGGACCACCTGATGGGCGCGGCCCCGGCCCTGCAGACGCCCGCCGAGACCCCGCTGGCCTTCGCGCTGCCGGCCGGATCGCCGCTGGGCGCCGTCGCGGTCGACAAGGACAAATGCACGCTGTGCCTGGCCTGCGTCAGCGCCTGCCCGTCGGGCGCGCTGCTGGACAGCCAGAGCGCGCCGCAGCTGCGCTTCATCGAGAAGAACTGCGTGCAGTGCGGCCTGTGCGAAACCACCTGCCCCGAGGACGCCGTCTCGCTCGTGCCGCGCCTGCTGGCCGCGCCCGAGCGCAAGCAGCAGGTGCTGCTGAACGAGGCCAAGCCCTGGGCCTGCATCCGCTGCAGCAAGCCCTTCGGCACGCAAAAGGCCATCGAGGCCATGCTCGGCAAGCTGGCCGGGCATGCCATGTTCCAGGGCGAAGCGCTGGAGCGCCTCAAGATGTGCAGCGACTGCCGCGTCATCGACCTGTACAGCGCCACCAACGAAGTGAAGATCGCCCCGCTATGAGCCAGACCTTTCCCGCCACTTCCGCGCTCGACGAGGAGGTGGCCCGGGCCGAGCTCTACGGCCTGCTCGCGCGCCTGTGGTACGCCGCGCCCGATGCCGAATTGCTGGCCGCCTTCCAGGTCGCGCCCACCGAGGCGCCGGCCGCGGGCGCCTTCCTGGAAGAACCATGGCGCCAGCTGGTCGGCATCGCGCGCGACACCGACGCGGCCGCCGCGCACGAGGAATACGACGCGCTCTTCGGCGGCATCGGCAAGCCCGAGGTCTTCCTGTTCGGTTCGCACTACCTGAGCGGCTTTCTCAACGACAAGCCGCTCGTGCAGCTGCGCCACGACCTCGACAAGCTGGGCCTGGCGCGCACCGAGACCACCTACGAAACCGAGGACCACATCGCCTGCCTGTTCGAGGTCATGCGCTACCTGATCGCCGGCGAGGACGTGGCGGTGGCCAACCTCACGCAGCAGCAGGCGATGTTCTCCAGACACGTCCAGCCGTGGCTGCCCGCCTTGTGCGATGCTGTGTTGCAGCATCCGAAGGCGCGGTTCTATGCGGCGCTCGCCGCCTTCACACGCGCGTTCGGCGACGTCGAGGCGCAGGCCTTCGACATGCTGGACTGAAGCGAACGAATGCGAGGGGTATTCAGGTTGCTCACACCTTGTTGCTGGTCTAGTATCCACAAGGCCGACCGGGTTTCCCCTCTCTCGTCGCGCCCAGCCACTCCTGGAGTCAATATGCAGGACAGCCAAAACACCGGCATCAAGCCGGCCTCCCGCCGCGGATTCTTCATCGGTGCCGCCACCGCCGGCGCCGCTGCGGTGGCCGTCACGTCGCTGCCAAACATGGCCGAGACACCCGTCGCCGCCGTCGCCCCCTCTTTGCCGCCCCCGCCCGAAAACGGCGGCGGCTATTCCCTGAGCGAACACGTCAAGCGTTACTACGCCACCACGTCAGCCTGAGGAGACCCCGTGCTTCTGACCAGAAAATCCCCAGGCACCGCGAGCTCGCGGGCCTCCGACGCGTCGCCCTTCGTTCACAGTCTGCGGCGCGGCCTTGCGAACGCCTTGCCGACCATGGACCGGCGCGCCTTCCTGCGGCGCTCCGGCCTGGGCGTCGGCGTGGGCCTGGCGGCCAGCCAGCTCACGCTGATCCAGAAGGCCAAGGCCGCCGACGGCCGGCCCACGGCCATCGGCGCCGGCAAGATCGAAGTGAAGCGCACCGTGTGCTCGCACTGCTCGGTCGGCTGCGCGTCCGACGCCGTGGTCGAGAACGGCGTATGGGTGCGGCAGGAGCCCGTGTTCGACTCGCCCATCAACCTGGGCGCCCACTGCGCCAAGGGCGCGGCACTGCGCGAGCACGGCCACGGCGAGTACCGCCTGCGCTACCCGATGAAGCTCGTGAACGGCAAGTACGAGCGCATCAGCTGGGACACCGCGCTCGACGAGATCACCGCCAAGCTGAAGGAACTCACCAAGGCCAGTGGCCCCGACGCGATCTACTGGATCGGCTCGAGCAAGCACAGCAACGAGCAGGCCTACCTGCTGCGCAAGTTCGTGAGCTTCTTCGGCAGCAACAACTGCGACCACCAGGCGCGCATCTGCCACTCGACCACGGTCGCGGGCGTGGCGAACACATGGGGCTACGGCGCCATGACCAATTCGTACAACGACATGCGCAACGCGAAGATCGCGATGTACATCGGCTCGAACGCGGCCGAGGCGCACCCCGTGAGCATGCTGCACATGCTGCATGCCAAGGAAAACGGCTGCAAGATGATCGTGGTCGACCCGCGCTTCACGCGCACGGCGGCCAAGGCCCACGAGTACGTGCGCATCCGCTCGGGCTCGGACATCGCGTTCCTGTTCGGCATCCTGCACCACATCTTCAAGAACGGCTGGGAAGACAAGCGCTACCTCAACGACCGCGTCTACGGCATGGAAGAAGTGCGCGCGGAAGTCATGAGCAAGTGGACGCCCGACAAGGTCGAGGAAGCCTGCGGCGTGAACGAGGCGCAGGTGCTGAAGGTCGCGACCATGCTGCACGAGCACCGCCCCGGCACAGTGGTGTGGTGCATGGGCCAGACGCAGCACAGCATCGGCAACGCCATCGTGCGGGCCTCGTGCATCCTGCAGCTGGCGCTGGGCAACGTGGGCACCTCGGGCGGCGGCACCAACATCTTCCGCGGCCACGACAACGTGCAGGGCGCGACCGACGTCGGCCCCAACCCCGATTCGCTGCCGGGCTACTACGGCCTGGTCGAAGGCTCGTGGAAGCACTTCGCCGCCACCTGGGGCGTGGACTTCGAATGGATCAAGGGCCGCTTCGCCTCGCCCGCGATGATGAGCAAGCCCGGCATCACGGTGTCGCGCTGGATCGACGGCGTGCTCGAGAAGAACGAGCTCATCGACCAGGACTCGAACCTGCGCGGCGTCTTCTACTGGGGCCATGCGCCCAACTCGCAGACGCGCGGCCTCGAGATGAAGCGGGCCATGGACAAGCTCGACCTGCTGGTCGTGGTCGACCCGTACCCCTCGGCCACGGCCGCCATGGCCGCGATGCCGGGCCGGCCCGAGGACGCCAACGCGAACCGCGCGGTGTACCTGCTGCCCGCGTGCACGCAGTTCGAGACCAGCGGCTCGGTGACGGCGTCGAACCGCTCGATCCAGTGGCGCGAGAAGGTCATCGAGCCGCTGTGGGAAAGCCGCACCGACCACATGATCATGCAGCAGTTCGCCGACCGCCTGGGCTTCGGCAAGGAGCTCAGCAAGAACTACAAGATGCAGAAGGTCAAGGGCATGGACGAGCCCGTGCCCGACGACATCCTGCGCGAGATCAACAAGTGCTGCTGGGCCGTCGGCTACTCGGGCCAGAGCCCCGAGCGGCTGCAGGCGCACATGCGCAACATGGCCGCCTTCGACGTGCGCACGCTGCGGGCCAAGGGGGCGGTCAAGGACAAGGTCAACGGCTACGACATCTCGGGCGACTACTTCGGCCTGCCCTGGCCCTGCTACGGCACGCCCGAGCTCAAGCACCCCGGCTCGCCGAACCTGTACGACCCGTCCAAGCATGTGATGGACGGTGGCGGCAACTTCCGCGCGAACTTCGGCGTGGAGCGCAACGGCAAGAACCTGCTGGCCGAGGACGGCTCCCACTCGCTGGGCGCCGACATCACCACCGGCTACCCCGAGCTCGACCACCTGCTGCTCAAGAAGCTGGGCTGGTGGGACGAACTCACCGAAGCCGAGAAGCCCAAGGCCGAAGGCAAGAACTGGAAGACCGACAGCTCGGGCGGCATGATCCGCGTGTTCATGAAGAACCACGGCTGCCACCCCTTCGGCAACGCCAAGGCGCGCGCGGTGGTGTGGAACTTTCCCGATGCGATCCCGCAGCACCGCGAGCCGATCTACGGCACGCGCCCCGACCTGGTCGCCAAGTACCCGACGCACGACGACAAGATGGCCTTCTGGCGCATGCCCACGCTCTACAAGACGGTGCAGCAGAAGAACATCGCCGACAAGATCGCTGAGAAGTTCCCCTACATCATGACCTCGGGACGACTCGTGGAGTACGAGGGCGGCGGCGAGGAAACGCGCTCCAACCCCTGGCTGGCCGAGCTGCAGCAGGAGATGTTCATCGAGATCAACCCGAAGGTGGCGGCCGAAAAGAACATCCGCAACGGCGAGCGCGCCTGGGTGCATACGCCCACGGGCGCCAAGCTCAACGTGCAGGCCCTGGTGACCGAGCGCGTGGGGCCCGACACGGTGTTCATGCCCTTCCACTTCTCGGGCCGCTGGCAGGGCGAAGACCTGCTGGCCTATTACCCGAAGGGCGCGGCGCCCATCGTGCGCGGCGAGGCCATCAACACGGCCACCACCTACGGCTACGACAGCGTCACCATGATGCAAGAGACCAAGACCACGGTCTGCAACATCGAGAAAGCATAAGGAATCACCATGGCAAGAATGAAATTCGTCTGCGATTCCGAGCGCTGCATCGAGTGCAACGGCTGCGTCACGGCCTGCAAGAACGAGAACGAGGTGCCCTGGGGCGTGAACCGCCGCCGCGTGGTCACGCTCAACGACGGCCTGCCGGGCGAGAAATCGATCTCGGTGGCCTGCATGCACTGCTCCGACGCGCCCTGCATGGCGGTGTGCCCCGTGCAATGCTTCTACCGCACCGACGAAGGCGTGGTGCTGCACGACAAGGACGTGTGCATCGGCTGCGGCTACTGCTCGTACGCCTGCCCCTTCGGCGCGCCGCAGTTCCCCTCGCAAGGCACCTTCGGTGCGCGCGGCAAGATGGACAAGTGCACCTTCTGCGCCGGCGGCCCCGAAGCCAACGGCTCCGAAGCCGAGTTCGAGAAGTACGGCCGCAACCGCCTGGCCGAAGGCAAGCTGCCGGCCTGCGCCGAGATGTGCTCGACCAAGGCCCTGCTGGCCGGCGACGGCGACGTGGTGGCCGACATCTTCCGCACCCGCGTCGTGCACCGCGGCACGGGCGCCGAGGTCTGGGGCTGGGGCACGGCCTACGGCTCGCAGCAGGCCGGCACGCCGCCCACCGGAGGCACCAAGTGAAGCGCGCGGTCGTGATGCTCGTCGCGCTCGCCTCGGGCGCGATGTTGCTGGCGGCCTGCAGCGAGAAGCCGCAGACGAACGCCGAAGGCGTCAAGCACGACGCGGTGCCCTGGAGCGGCACGGGCACGCAGGCCAACACCGGCACCGCCTTCACAGCGCCCGGCTGGAAGGTGGGCGACAAGACGGCGTGGGAGCAGCAGATCAAGACGCGCTCCAACGGCCAGAACGAGTACACCCGAGAAAACTGAACCGGAGGCCGCATGAGCGTCACCATTCGCACCAGGCACGCGTTCCACGCGCTGCTGGCGACCGCGCTCCTGGGCTGGGCGGCGGTGGCACCGGCCCAGGAGGCCAAACCGGCCGCGAGCGGCGCCGTGACCGCATCGCCCGCCCCTGCTTCGCCTGCCGCAGCCGCGGCTGCAGCACCGAAGGCCGAGGGCGGCATCCGCAGCCAGAACATCTTCGACGTCAAGCCCGAGGCCAGCGCTGATCCCAACTACCTCAACCAGACCAACGGCGAGCGCAACAAGGTCCAGCCCGGCAACAACGCGCCGATGTGGCGCCAGGTGAGCGGCGGCGTCACCGGCTACAGCAGCCTGCCGGTGAGCCAGGCGCCCGAGGCCGGCAACCTGATCCAGCGCTTCGTGCAGTACCCGGGTTCGCGCTTCACCAACGCGGGCGAGGCCTGGCGGCAGGTGCGCAACGACTGGATCATTCCGTACGGCGCGGCGCTGCTCTTCGTGACGCTGCTGGCGCTGGCCATCTTCTATTTCACGCGCGGGCCGATCCGCCTGCACGGCACCGAAACCGGCCGCAAGATCGAGCGCTTCACGCCCTTCGAGCGCGCCACGCACTGGTCGAACGCGCTGGCCTTCGTCACGCTCGCGATCTCGGGCATCGTGATGGCCTTCGGCAAGTTCTTCCTGCTGCCGGTGCTGGGCAGCACGCTGTTCGGCTGGCTCGCCTACGTGCTCAAGACGGTGCACAACTTCGTGGGGCCGCTGTTCGTGGTGACCACGCTGTTCATGATCTTCACCTTCATCCGCAGCAACTGGCCGAGCAAGGACGACTTCACCTGGCTGCGGCACGGCGGCGGCCTGTTCGGCGGCAAGGAGCCCGCGTCGCACCGCTTCAACGCCGGCGAGAAGGCGGTGTTCTGGGGCGGCGTGCTGTTCCTGGGCAGCATCGTCATCGCCTCGGGCCTGTTCCTGGACAAGCTGCTGCCCGGCTTCGTCTACACACGCGGCGAGATGCAGGTCGCGCACATGGTGCATGCGGTGGCCACGCTGCTCATGATGGCGATGATCATGGGCCACATCTACATCGGCACGCTGGGCATGGACGGCGCCTACAAGGCGATGCGCGAAGGCTATGTCGACGAGGCCTGGGCGCGCGAGCACCACAAGCTCTGGTACGACGACATCCAGGCCGGCAAGATCCCCGCGCAGCGCTCGCAACCGGCCGGCGCATCCGAGCCCGCACGGCCGGCGACGGCGCAGCAAGGAACCTCCGCATGAAGCACACGCTGACCCTTCTCCTGTGCGCACTCGCTGCGACCTCCGCTGTCGCCAAGCTCCCCCCGCCCACGCCGGAAGCGCAGGCCAAGGCCGCCGAGACCGCGGCCCGCACCGCGTGGAGCGCCAAGACCGACGGCTACCTGCTGTGCAAGTCACAGGACCAGGTCGCCGCCAAGTACCGTGCGAGCGCGCAGGCCGCCGGCAAGCCGGCACCGGCCGCGGTGGCCACGCCGCCCTGCGTGGACCCGGGGCCTTACGCCGCCGCCCCCAAGGTTGAAACCAAGCCCATCGAGGCATCGGGCGCCCACTCCCCGGCCCCCACGGCCGCGTCGCCGCCGAGTTCGAACCAGACCTCGGCGCAGACGAATCCCGCACCCAAGAAGTAAGCCGGCGACGCACCGCGCGTGCGCGGACGCGGCTGAAGAAAAAGCGACCGCAAATGGCCCGCCGGCAAGGTCCGGCACGGCCACCTTGTGCATGGCTGTCGGGTGCCATGCCCGACCACGCCGGCGACCTCCAACTTCTATACTGGCCCCGATGCCCACACCCGAACGAACTGCCTCGACCGATGTGCGTATGCGCGGCTTCACGCAGCGCGCCGAGGTGCCCACCGCCCTCGCCTGGATCGACGCCCACACGCCCTTGCTGCCCGGTGAATCCGTGGCGGTCGACGAGGCCACGGGGCGGGTGCTGCTGCAGGAGGTGATCGCGCCCATCGCGGTGCCCGAGTTCGACCGCGCGGCCATGGACGGCTATGCGCTGCGCGGCGGCGAGACCACGGGGGCCGGCGAATACAACCCGCTCGAGTTTCCGATCGCGGGCCACGCCTGGCCTGGCCGCCCCTTCGAAGGCGAGGTGCCCGCGGGCGCCGCCATCCGCATCATGACCGGCGCCCCGGTGCCGCGCGGGCTGGATGCCGTGGTGCCCGCCGAATACGCGAGCGAGCAGGACGGACGCCTGGCCATCACGCGCGCCGTCGCGCCGGGCCAGCATGTGGGCCACGTCGGCGAGGACATCGCGCGCGGCAGCACCGCGCTGGCCACGGGCCGCCGCCTGCGCCCGCAGGACGCGGGGCTGGCCGCTTCGCTCGGCCTGGCGCAGTTGCAGGTGGTGCGCCGGCCGCGCGTGCGGCTGCTCGTCACCGGCAACGAGGTGCGCGCGCCCGGCACGCCCAAGGGGCCGAGCGAGATCTACGACGCCAACTCCGTGACCTTGCGCGGCCTCGTGGCGCGCGATGGCGGCCTGCTCGAGTCGCACCAGCGCCTGGGCGACGACCCGCAAATCATCGCGCAGGCACTGGCCGCGCCCGGCGCCGATGTGGTGCTCATCTCCGGCGGCTCCAGCGTGGGCGCCGAGGACCACGCGCCGCGCCTGCTGGCCGAGCTCGGCGAACTGGCGATCCACGGCATCGCGATGCGACCTTCCAGCCCGGCGGGCATGGGGCGCATCGGCGACACGCTGGTGTTCCTGCTGCCGGGCAACCCGGTCTCCTGCCTGTGCGCCTACGACTTCTTTGCCGGGCGCGCGATCCGCCAGCTCGGCGGCCGGCCCGCCGACTGGCCCTACCCGCGCACGCGCGCCACCGTGGCGCGCAAGATCGTCTCGCAGGTGGGGCGCGTCGACTACGTGCGCGTGAAGATCGGCGCCGACGGCGTGGAGCCGCTCGCGCTCTCCGGCGCCTCGGTGCTGAGCTCGACCACGCGCGCCGACGGCTTCGTGATCGCCCCCGCCGAAAGCGAAGGCTTCGGGCCCGGGACCGACGTCACTGTTCATCTGTACGAGTGCCTGTGAAAGCCCAATCGCAATTTCTCGATGTCGTCACGCGGGACGAGGCCGAGCGCCGCTTCCGCGAACACCTGAGCCTCGCGCCGCTGGGCCGCGAGACCGTTCCCCTGCACGCGGCGCTGGGCCGGGTGCTCGCCGACGACGCGGTCGCCGCCATCGACGTGCCTGGCTTCGACCGCTCCAACGTCGACGGCTTTGCCGTGCAGGCCGCCGACACCTGGGGCGCGATGGAAGAACAGGTCCGCGCGCTGGCCCTCGTGGGCGAGACGCTGGCACCCGGCATCGTGCCGCAGCGCGAAGTGACGCCCGGCCACGCCACGGCGATCGCCACCGGCGGCATGCTGCCGCGCGGCGCCGACGCGGTGGTGATGGTGGAACACACCGACCTCGACGGCGGCAACGTGCAGGTGCGCCGCGCCGCCACGGCCGGCGAGAACGTCAGCTACGCCGGCACCGACATCGCGCGCGGCGAAACCGTGCTGCGCGCCGGCCAGGTGCTGAGCTCGCGCGAGATCGGCGTGCTCGCGGCGCTGGGCCTGGCCGAGGTCGGCGTGTGGCGCAAGCCGCGCGTGGCCATCTTCTCCACCGGCAACGAGATCGTCGCGCCCGGTGCGCCGCTGCCCACGGGCGCGGTGTACGACTCCAACGCCGCCATCATCGGCGCCGCGGTCGAGGAACTGGGCGGCGAGCCGGTGCGCCTGGGCGTGATCCCCGACGACGAGGCCCTGCTGTCGGCCGCGCTTGCACGCGGGCTGGCATGCGATGCCGTGGTCTTCTCCGGCGGCACGTCCAAGGGCGAAGGCGACCTGTCGTACCGCGTGGTGGCCGCCCTCGGCGACCCGGGCGTGGTGGCGCACGGCGTGGCGCTCAAGCCCGGCAAGCCGGTGTGCCTGGCGGTCACGGGCGGCAAGCCGGTCGTGATCCTGCCGGGCTTTCCGACCTCGGCGGTCTTCACCTTCCACGAGTTCCTGGCGCCCGTGATCCGCGCCTTCGCGGGCCGGCCGCCGCAGCGGCATGCGCATGTGGCGGCCACGCTGCCGATGCGCGTGAACTCCGAGCGCGGCCGCACCGAGTACCTGCTGGTGGGCCTGGTGCCCACCGACGACGGCGTGGCCGCCTACCCGATGGGCAAGGGCTCAGGCTCGGTCACCACCTTCAGCAGCGCCGACGGCTTCATCACCATCGGCCAGCACACCGAGATCGTCGATGCCGGCGCCCCCGTGCAGGTGCAGCTGCTGGGCCAGGGGCTGGACGCCGCCGACCTGATCTTCATCGGCAGCCATTGCGTGGGCCTGGACTGGCTGGCCGGCGAACTGATGCGCCAGGGCATCCGCATCAAGGCCATGAACGTGGGCAGCACCGGCGGGCTGATGGCCGCCAAGCGCGGCGAATGCGACGTGGCCGGCATCCACCTGATGGACCCGGCGACGGGCGTCTACAACCGGCCGCTGCTCACGCCGGGTCTCGAACTGGTGACGGGCTACGGCCGCATGCAGGGCGTCGTCCATCGCCCCGGCGACACGCGCTTCGAGGGTCTGGACGCCGCCGCGGCCATCGCCGCCGCGACCGCGCAGCCCGGCTGCACCATGGTCAACCGCAACGCCGGCAGCGGCACGCGCATCCTCATCGACCGCCTGCTCGGCGGCGCGCAACCGCCCGGCTACGGCGTGCAGACCAAGTCGCACAACGCGGTGGCGGTGGCCGTGGCGCAGCAACGCGCCGACTGGGGCCTGGCCATCGACACGGTCGCGCGGCAGTACGGGCTGGGCTTCATTCCCGTGCAGGAGGAACGCTACGACTTCGTGGTGCCCCAGGCACGGCTTGCGCGCGCGCCGGTGCAGGCCTTCATTGCGCTGCTGCAATCGGCCGCGGCGCGCGAGGCGCTGGGCCGGCTGGGCGTTCGCGTCGATGCCGCAGCCTGATGGCCGAACCGCTTCTTTCTTTCACTCTCGAGGACTGACACGATGACGATGGCTTCGCGCAGACGCTTCACCCTTCTCGCCCTCGCCGGCGCACTTGCTGGTGCGCTGCTCGCGCCGATGGCGCACGCCCAGGACAAGTTCATCGTGCTGGCCTCGACCACCTCGACGGAACAGTCGGGCCTGTTCAAGCACCTGCTGCCGCAGTTCACGAAGGCATCGGGCACCGAGGTGCGCGTGGTGGCGGTGGGCACGGGCCAGGCGCTGGACATGGCGCGCCGCGGCGACGCCGACGCGCTGTTCGTGCACGACCAGCCCGCCGAAGAGAAGTTCGTCGCCGAAGGCTTCGGCCTGCCGCGCCGCCCGGTCATGTACAACGACTTCGTGCTGATCGGGCCCAAGTCCGACCCGGCCGCCGTGCGCGGCAACGACATCGCGGCCGCGCTCAAGCGGCTGGGCACCACGGGCGGCGCCTTCGTCTCGCGCGGCGACAAGAGCGGCACGCACGCGGCCGAGCTGCGCCAGTGGAAGCTGGCCGGCATCGACCTGGCCGCCGCCAAGCCGGCCGGCTACAAGGAATGCGGCTGTGGCATGGGCCAGGCGCTCAACATCGCGGCATCGACCAATGCCTATGTGCTGTCCGACCGCGGCACCTGGCTCAACTTCAAGAACCGCGCCGACCTGGGCATCGTGGTCGAGGGCGACAAGCAGCTGTTCAACCAGTACGGCGTGATCGTCGTGAACCCGGCCAGGCACCCGCACGTGAAGAAAGACCTGGCGCAAGCCTTCTCCGACTGGGTCGTGTCGCGCGACGGGCAGGCCGCCATTGCCGCGTACAAGATCGGCGGCGAGCAGCTCTTCTTCCCGAACGCGGGCCAGTGAACGGCGCGCCGGTCGATGACGGTGCCGGGCTGTGCAATGCGCACGGCCTCGCGTCGGCGATGAAAGCCGTCTCTCGATGAACACCGTGACCGAAGGCTGGGCGCTGGCCTGGCGCCTCATCACCGGCGCCGACCCCGAACTCGTGCGCATCACGGCGCTCTCGCTGCAGGTGAGCGCCACGGCCTGCCTGATCGGCGCGCTGTTCGGCCTGCTGCTGGGCGCCTGGCTCGCGGTGGCGCGCTTCCCGGGGCATGCGCTGGCCGTGTGGCTGGTGAACACGCTGCTGGCCCTGCCCGCCGTGGTGGTGGGCCTGCTGGTGTACCTGCTGCTCTCGCGCTCGGGGCCGCTGGGCGAACTGGGCATCCTGTTCACGCCGTCGGCGATGGTGGTGGCGCAGAGCGTGCTCGTCACGCCGCTGATCGCCGCACTGTCGCGCCGGCTCGTGATGGCGGCGCTGGCCGACGGCGGCGACCAGTTGCGCTCGCTGGGCGCCGGGCCGCTGGCCACCGCCCTGCTGATGCTGGTGCACGACCGGATGGGCGTGGCCACCGTGCTGCTCACAGCCTTCGCGCGGGCCATCGCCGAGGTGGGGGCCGTGATGATCGTCGGCGGCAACATCGCCGGCGTCACGCGCGTGATGACCACCACCATCGCGCTGGAAACCAGCAAGGGCGACCTCGCGCTGGCCCTGGCGCTGGGCATCGTGCTGCTGGCGGTGGTCGGTGCGGTCAACGGCGCCATCGGGCTGCTGCAATGGCTGGCCACGCGCCCGCTGAGCACCGCCCCGCCGGCGAAGCCGCGCGCGATGCGCCGCACGCTCGCCCCGCACACGCCGGCCGTGGCCGGCACGGTGCCGCTGATCCGGCTCGAGCGCGCGACGGTGCGCTTCGGCGCGCTGATCGCGCTGGACGAGGCCTCGCTGACCCTGCACCGGGGCGACCGGCTCGTGCTCGTGGGTGCCAACGGCTCGGGCAAGACCACGCTGCTGCGGCTGCTGCACGGGCTGCTGCCCTGCGAAGGGCGCTGCGAGCGCCTGCCGCTGCGGCCCGAAGGCCGCCTGCCGCGCGCGGCCATGCTGTTCCAGCGCCCGTTCCTGCTGAGCCTCTCGGTGTGGCGCAACGTGTGGGTGGGCCTGTGGCTGGCGGGCGTGCCGGCCACCGAGCGCAGCGAGCGCTGCGGCCTGGCGCTGGCGCGCGTGGGCCTGCTCGAACATGCCGAGCGCTCGGCGCGTTCGCTGTCGGGCGGCCAGCAGCAGCGCCTGGGCCTGGCGCGCGCCTGGGCGCTGCAGCCGGACATCCTGTTCCTGGACGAGCCCACGGCCAGCCTGGACCCCGGCGCCAAGAACGAGATCGAGGCCCTCATCGAAGAGGTCGCCCACAGCGGCGTGACGATCGTGATGAGCACGCACAACCTCGGGCAGGCCAAGCGCCTGGCCACGCGCGTGGCCTACCTGCACGCGGGGCGCATCGTGGTCGAGCGGCCCGTGGCGAGCTTCTTCGATTCGGACGATCTGCCGCCCGAGGCTGCCCAGTTCCTGCAGGGCGAGCTGGGCTGGTACCTTCAGCCCTAGCGCCGGCGGGCGGGTCGGCGGTTCCGCGCCCCTCGCCTTCGCTTACACGGCATCCCGATCCAGCGAGGCAAAATACCGCGATGGAAATCACTGTCGCGGTCTCGCTGCCGACACGCCTTCCTTCCGGGTCTGGGCGCGGCCACTTCCTTCGCCTGCACAGAGACCTCACCGACCGGCTGCGAACGCACGACCGCCCCCCGATAACCGAATACGCAGAGCCCTCATGAAAATAGCCACCTGGAACGTCAACTCCCTCACCGCGCGCCTGCAGCATGTGCTCGACTGGCTCATCGCCAACCCGGTCGATGTGCTGTGCCTGCAAGAGCTCAAGATGACCGACGACAAGTTTCCGCTCGAGGTGCTGAAGTCGGCCGGCTACGAGGCGGCGGTGTTCGGGCAGAAGACCTACAACGGCGTGGCCATCCTCAGCCTGGCACCGGTGCGCGACGTGGTGAAGAACATCGAGAACTTCGCCGACGAGCAGTCGCGCGTGATCGCCGCCACCATCGAGACGCCCTCGGGCCCGCTGCGCGTGATCAACGGCTACTTCGTGAACGGCCAGGAACCGGGCAGCGAGAAGTTCGCCTACAAGATGAAGTGGCTCGACGCGCTGCACGCCTACATCGCGCGTGAACTCGCGGCGCACCCGAACCTCGTGCTGCTGGGCGACTTCAACGTCACGCCCGAGGACCGCGACAGCTTCGACCCCGTGGGCCTGAAGGAAACGATCCACCACACGACCGAAGAGCGCGACCACTTCAAGGCACTGCTCGGCCTGGGCCTGACGGACAGCTTCCGCATGTTCGAGCAGCCCGAAAAAAGCTTCTCCTGGTGGGACTACCGCATGCTGGGCTACCAGAAGAACCGCGGCCTGCGCATCGACCACATCCTCGTGAGCGAGCCGCTGCGGCCGCTGGTGAAAAGCTGCGTCATCGACCGCGTGCCACGCAAGTGGGAAAAGCCGAGCGACCACGCCCCGGTGGTGCTCGAACTCGGCGCGGGCGCCTGACGGCCATGACGACGCCGATCGCCGCACGCCTTGCCCGTTCCGTCGCGATCGCCGCCGCGGCGCTCGCGCTGGCCGCCTGTTCGGTGCTCAAGCCGGGCGGCGAATCGGAAAGCGGCACGGGCAGCACATCGCCCGGCGGCGCAACCGCCACCGAAGGCAGCCGCGACGTGCCGACCGTGCGGCTCATCACCGCGCAGACGCCCGCGATCCGCACCTACCGCAAGACCGGTGCACGCCACATCTACAAGGCGTATGCCAGCCGCATCTACAAGGGCAAGATCCCGCCGCTGGTGTACGCGGTGGTGGTGGTCGAGACGGAGATCGATGCGAACGGCAAGGTCACCAACGTCACCTTCAGCCGCGTGCCCAGCCATGCGCCCGAAGTGCCGCCGATGATCGCGGAGCTGGTCAAGGCGACCTCGCCCTTGCCGAGCCCCGGCAAGCTGGGCGGCCACACGTACGTCGACACCTGGCTCTGGGACAAGAGCGGCAATTTCCAGCTCGATTCCCTCACGCTCGGCCAGCGCAGCCGGTAATAAAAAAAAGGCCCTGGGAGGGCCTTTTCATTCGATACCGAGTTCCTGGATTTTCCGGGTGATGGTGTTGCGCCCGATGCCCAGCTTCTGGGCCGCCTCGATGCGCCGGCCGCGCGTGTTGGCCAGCGCGGTGAGGATCAGCCGCGATTCGAAGCGGCGCGTGAGCACGTCCCACACGTCGGTGCGGCCTGCGGCAAGCAGCGCCTGAGCTTCGGCCTCAAGGCCGCTTTCCCAGGCGCTGGGGCCCGTCGGTGCACCTGACACCGCCTCGGGGGCCGCGACCACCGGTGCGGACGCGTCGCGCTCGACGGCCAACGGCGCTGCAGCCTGCACGGGCGCCGCCGCCTCGGCCACCGCCACATGCACGTCCGCCCCGCTGCCCGCCATCACTTCGGGCGGCAGGTCTTTCGACTCGATCAGCTGCGCGGGCGCCATCACCGTGAGCCAGTGGCAGATGTTCTCGAGCTGGCGCACGTTGCCCGGGAAGTTGAAGGCCGCGAGCCTGGCCAGCGCCGCGTCGGAGATGCGCTTGGGCTCGACGCCCAGCTGGCGCGCGCTCTGCTGCAGGAAGTGGCGCGTCAGCGCGGGCACGTCCTCGCCGCGCTCGCGCAGCGCCGGCAGGCGCAGGCGGATCACGTTGAGGCGGTGGAACAAGTCCTCGCGGAAACCGCCGAGCTTCACGCGCTGCTCGAGGTCCTGGTGCGTGGCGGCGATGACGCGCACGTTGGCCTTGACCGAGTTGTGGCCGCCCACGCGGTAGAAGTGGCCGTCGCTGAGCACGCGCAACAGGCGCGTCTGCAGGTCGAAGGGCATGTCGCCGATTTCGTCGAGGAACAGCGTGCCGCCCTCGGCCTGCTCGAAGCGGCCGCGGCGCATGGTCTGCGCGCCGGTGAAGGCGCCGCGCTCGTGGCCGAAGAGTTCGCTCTCGAGCAGGTCCTTGGGAATGGCGGCGGTGTTGATCGCCACGAAGGGGCCGTTGGCGCGCGGCGAGTGCTTGTGCAGCGCGCGCGCCACCAGCTCCTTGCCCGAGCCCGATTCGCCGGTGATGAGCACCGTGACGTTGCTTTGCGACAGCCGGCCGATGGCACGGAACACGTCCTGCATGGCGGGCGCCTGGCCGAGCATCTCGGGGGCGGCGACCATGCGCTCTTCGGACACCTCCTCGCGCTGGCTTTCGTCGACGGCGCGGCGGATGAGTTCGACGGCGCGCGGCAGGTCGAAGGGCTTGGGCAGGTACTCGAAGGCACCGCCCTGGAAGGCCGAGACCGCGCTGTCCAGGTCGGAGAAGGCGGTCATGATGATGACCGGCAGGCCGGGGTGCTTGGCCTTGATCTTGTCGAGCAGGTCGAGCCCCGATCCGCCCGGCATGCGGATGTCGCTCACCAGGACCTGCGGGCCCTGCTGCTCGTCGCCTTCGGCCTGTTCGAGCGCGGCCAGCACTTCGCGTGTGTTCGTGAAGCTGCGCGTGGGCAGGTCTTCGCGCAGCAGCGCCTTCTCGAGCACGAAGCGTATCGATTGGTCGTCATCAACTATCCAGATCGGCTTCATGCATCTCCTCTGTTGCCGGGGCTGCGCTAGGGCAGCGGAATCAATATCTTGAAATCGGTTCGGCCCGGGACGCTGTCGCACTCGATCACGCCGTGATGCTGTTGCACAAAAGTTTGCGCAAGCGTCAGTCCCAGCCCGGTCCCGCCTTCCCTACCCGAAACGAGCGGATAGAAGATGCGGTCCTTGATCGTGTCCGGCACACCCGGTCCATTGTCGATGACATGCAATTCCAGTGCCAATCGATACCACTGCTTGTTGAAGATCACCTGGCGGGCCACGCGGGTCTTGAAAGTGATCTGCGCATCTCCCGCCGCGCGGCGCTCGGCCAGGGCCTGCGCCGCGTTGTGCGCGATGTTGAGCGTGGCCTGGATGAGCTGCTCGCGGTCGCCGCGGAACTCGGGAATGGAGACGTCGAAGTCGCGCTCGATGTGCAGGTCGCGCGGAAACTCCGCCAGGATGACCGAGCGCACGCGCTCGCAGACCTCGTGGATGTTCACGTCGCCCACCACGTGCGGCCGGCGGTGCGGCGCCAGCAACCGGTCGACCAGCGTCTGCAGCCGGTCGGCCTCGTGGATGATGACCTGGGTGTATTCGATGAGGTCGCGCGACTCGACCTCCATCTGCAGCAGTTGCGCCGCGCCGCGGATGCCGCCCAGCGGGTTCTTGATCTCGTGCGCGAGGTTGCGGATGAGTTCCTTGTTGGCCTGCGCCTGGTCGATCAGGCGCTCCTCGCGGTCCTGGCGCACCTGCTGCTCCAGCGGCGACATCTCGATGATGAGCTCGCCCTTCTTGTCGCCGTGCGCGAGCGTGACCTGCACGGGCATCAGTTCGTGGTTCACGCGCCGCAAAAAGGCCTCGTAGCGCAGCGTGGCGAAGTCGTTGCTGCTGGCGCCGTCGAGCGCGGTGCGCAGCACCTGCGGCTCATGGAAACAGGCGCCGAACTGCGAGCCCTCGAGCGTGCGCCGCGAGGTGCCCAGCGCGTCTTCGAGGCCTGCATTGGCGAACAGCACAGAGCCGTCGCTGTTGACCACCGCGATCAGCGTGGACAAGAGGTCGAAGGCGCGAAAGCGCGGATTGGCGCCAGTCGCCTTCTTGCCGAACACCATGGACTGCGCGCCGCTTACTGCGCTTGCGGCTTGCCGGGCAGGCGGCCGATTTCGCGGCGGATGCCGGCGATGTCGCTCTCGTTGCGCGCGAGTTCGGCCTTCATCTCGGCCACGCGGTCCAGGTACTTCTGGTAGTTGCGGCCTTCGCTGCCCTGCTTCTCGGGCTCGCCGTTGTTGTATTCCTTCTTGAGCTCGGTCTGGCGGGCCTCGGCCTTGCGCAGCTCGGCCTCGAGCACCGAGCGCGCCTCGCCGTCGCGCGCGCGCTGGTCGACGCCTTCGACGCGCGGGCTGCCCGCCGGGGCACGCGCGGCGGATGAACCGCCCGACGACGACGCGTTGCCACCACCGCCGCCCGAAGGCTTCGTGCCCTGCACGACGGTGACGTTGCCGCCTTCCATGATCTTGCAGCCCTTTTGCTGGGCCACGGTCGCGTTGTTGGTGTACTCGTTGCCGCAGCGCCAGACGCGCTCTTGCGCGAGCGCCGCCGTGGCGGTGGCGAACGAGGCGGCGGCCAGGAAAATCAGGGAAGCAGTCTTCATTTGGATCCGGAGAGGGCGCGACAAACGCGCATTTTGATGCAATTCGGGCCCGCTCACGACAGGGTGTTCCGCACCAAGACAAAAGGACGGCCGGGGCCGTCCTTTTGTCTTACTTGCCCGCCGGGGCGGGCTCGTCGTGGCGCTTTTTACAGCGAGTAGTACATGTCGAACTCGACGGGGTGCGTCGCCATGCGGAAGCGCGTGACTTCCTGCATCTTGAGGTCGATGTACGCGTCGATGTACGAGTCGGTGAACACGCCGCCCTTGGTCAGGAACGCACGGTCCTTATCCAGGTGCTCCAGGGCCTGGTCCAGGCTGTGGCAGACGGTCGGGATCAGCGCGTCTTCTTCCGGCGGCAGGTGGTACAGGTCCTTGCTGGCGGCTTCGCCCGGATGGATCTTGTTTTCCACGCCGTCCAGGCCGGCCATCAGCAGCGCGGCAAAGCCCAGGTACGGGTTCATCAGCGGATCGGGGAAGCGCGCTTCGACGCGGCGGCCCTTCGGGTTGGCCACGAACGGGATGCGGATCGAGGCCGAGCGGTTCTTGGCCGAGTAGGCCAGCTTCACCGGGGCTTCGAAGCCGGGCACCAGGCGCTTGTAGCTGTTGGTGCCGGGGTTCGTGATGGCGTTCAGGGCACGGGCGTGCTTGATGATGCCGCCGATGTAGTGCAGCGCGAAGTCCGACAGGCCTGCGTAGCCGTCGCCGGCGAACAGGTTCTTGCCGTCCTTCCAGACCGACTGGTGCACGTGCATGCCGGAGCCGTTGTCGCCGACGATGGGCTTGGGCATGAAGGTGGCGGTCTTGCCGTAGGCGTGGGCCACGTTGTGGATCACGTACTTCTGCAGCTGGACCCAGTCGGCGCGCTGAACGAGCGTGCTGAAGCGGGTGCCGATTTCGAGCTGGCCGGCGTTGGCCACTTCATGGTGATGCACTTCGACCGGGATGCCCAGCGATTCGAGCACCAGACTCATTTCCGAGCGCATGTCCTGGAAGCTGTCGACCGGGGGCACCGGGAAGTAGCCGCCCTTGACTGCGGGACGGTGGCCGCTGTTGCCGTGCTCGAACTCCTTGTCGGTGTTCCACGAGGCTTCTTCGGACTCGATCTTCACGAAGCAGCCCGACATGTCGTTCTTCCAGCGCACGCCGTCGAACACGAAGAATTCGGGTTCCGGTCCGAAGTAGGCGGTGTCGCCCAGGCCGGAAGCCTTCATGTACGCCTCGGCGCGCTTGGCGAGCGAGCGCGGGTCGCGCTCGTAGGCCTTGCCGTCGGCCGGGTCGATCACGTCGCAGGTCAGGATCAGCGTCGTTTCTTCGAAGAACGGGTCGATGTTGGCGGTGTTCGGGTCGGGCATGAGCTGCATGTCCGAGGCTTCGATGCCCTTCCAACCGGCGATGGACGAACCGTCGAACGCATGGCCCGAGGTGAATTTGTCTTCATCGAAGTGCGACACGGGCACGGTCACGTGCTGCTCTTTGCCGCGGGTGTCGGTGAAGCGCAAGTCGACGAACTTGACCTCGTTTTCCTTGACGAGCTTGAGTACATCGGCGACGGTCTTTGCCATCAGTTTCTCCTGAGTTGGATGGTGGTTAGGAATACAGGGACGGGAGGATGCAGTTTCTGTGCCATTGTCACCCCGCCGGATGAGGCCCGGGTGACGGCCCAGGGGCTGCCGGAAAAGGAAAAAATCACCAAACTGGTGCAATGCAGATTAACGCACCAATTCAGGGCCAAGCTTCGCATCGAAAGTGTGCAGGCCTTCGATGAGCTGGCCATAGGCGGCATCGAGCTTCGCGGGGTCGCCCTTGACGCCCAGCTCGATGTGGCGCCCGTACTGCGGGTGATCCACGCTGGGGAGGCTGAACACCTTGATGCCAGCGTGGGCCTGCTCGATGGCCTGCATCAGGGGCGTGAGGGTGGCTTCCATCGCACCGAAAACGATCACGGACTTCTCGGCGATGGCGTTGCGGGTGAACAGATCGGCATAGCGGCTGTCGAGCACCGACTCGATCATCGGCCAGGCCATGACCGGAAAGCCCGGCACGAAATGCACGTGCTCGACGCTGAAGCCCGGGATCTTGTTGTACGGGTTGCGGATGATCGACGCGTCCTGCGGAAACACGCCCATGTTCAGGCGGTGGATGTTGTCGGGCCGGTCGGGTTCGTAGGGCACGCCCTGCTCCAGGGCCGTGTCCTGCATGCGCTCGCGGATCAGCGCCTCGGCCTCGGGGTGCAGCGCCAGCGGCACGCGCAGGGCCTGGGCGGCGCACTGGCGGGTGTGGTCGTCGGGCGTGGCGCCGATGCCGCCGGTCGAGAACACGATGTCGCCCGAGGCGAAGGCGCGCATCAGGGCCGCGGTGATCCGCGTGGGCTCGTCGCCCACGTACTCGGCCCAGCCCAGCTGCAGGCCGCGCGCGGCCAGCAGCTCGATGACCTTGGCCATGTGCTTGTCGGCCCGCTTGCCGGAAAGGATCTCGTCGCCGACGACGATGAGACCGAATGCGCGTGTCATGGAGAACTCCATTGAGAAAGAGCGGCCTTGTTGGCCTCGGTAGCTTCGGCCGCCTCGATCGCCTGCTGCTGCGCGTCGCCGCTGCCGGCCGCGGGCTGCTGCGCCGCGCGCTGGGCGCGCAGCTGGGTCAGGGCGTCGAGGCAGTAGTGCGCGAACCAGAGCGCAGAAAAGGCGAAGACCAGCGTGTAGATCCAGATGGCGATCGGCACCAGCACGAAGAAGGCGGCGGCGAACAGCAGGCCCGAGGCCCAGACGATGCTCGGCGCGGCGCCCAGGTAGCCGCACAGCACGCCGATGCACAGCAGCGGCAGCCGGTGGGCACGCAGCAGCGCGACGCGTTCCTCGGGGCTGGCGTGCTCGGCCAGCGCGTCGAAGCTCATCACCCGGTAGGTCAGCCAGCCCCAGATCAGCGGCGGCAGGATCAGCACCAGCGGCGGAATGAGCCACAGCGGCATCGACACCACCAGCGCGATCAGCGCCAGCACGGTGGCGCCGAGCGAGCGCAGCACGCTGCCGAAGAAGGAGGCGCCCTTCTTCTGTTCGAGCGTGGGAAAGCGCCGTTCGGCCACGAGCTTGGTGAGCGCCGGCGCCATGAAGCCGGCCACGATGAGCAGCGACAGCACGACGATCAGCGGCGTGACGCCGAACACCACCACCAGCGGCGCCAGCGCGGCCGTGACGTCGCTGGAGAACAGGCGCCCGATCCAGGCCCAGAAGCTGGACAGCAGCGGCCAGGCGTCGAGCGCCTCGCGCGTCCAGGCGACGGCCGCGTCCCAGTAGAAGTAACCGAGCCCCGCGGCCAGCAGCACCATGAGCGCCAATGGCAGGAGCGACAGCACGATCACGCGCGGGAGCATGCAATAGGCCACCGCGCGCCAGAAGGAGTCGAGGAGCAGGCGCATGAGGTTCGAGGATAGCGCAAGGCCCCGGCCCGCTCGCCGCCGGGCCCGCGGGTGGATCAGGCGCGGCCGAACAGCCGCTTCAGGCCCAGCCACTGCTGCGACCAGAAGCCCTGGCCGTAGTCGCGCGGGCGGCCGTCGGCGCCGGGCTCGACCTGGTCGCGGATGCCGGTCGGGTCGTAGCGGTTCTCGAAGTTGGCGGTGCGAAAGAGCATGTCCCACCAGGGCAGCAGCACGCCGAAGTTGTGGCCGCCGAGCGTGCTCCGGCCGTGCGACTCGTGGCCCAGCCCGATGCTGTGGTGCAGCCGGTGAAAGCGCGGGCTGACCCACAGCCGCTCGCCGATGGCCCCGAAGCTCAGCCGCAGGTTGGCGTGCTGCAGGCTCTCGCTGAGCTGGGTGAAGGCCACGACGGCGATGAACTGGCCCGGCGCCACGCCGATCAGCTGCGCCACGATGACGATGAGCGTGTCGTGGATGACGTCGTCGAGCAGGTGGTTGCGGTCGTCGCTCCACATCGTCATCTGGCGCTGCGAGTGGTGCAGCGAATGCAGGCTCCACCACCAGTTGAACTGGTGCTGGCCGCGGTGGATCCAGTAGCCGACAAAGTCGAGCACCACGAGGTAGATGGCAAAAGCCACCCACGGCACGTCGGTCACGCCGGGCCAGGCCTCGTCCAGGTGGAAGGTGCCCCACCCGGCCATGCGCAGGCTGCCGAGCAGGTCGTCGAACAGCGGCTGCAGCGTGAAGAACAGCGCCAGCCGGAACAGGCCCAGCCGGTGGATCAGCGTGTAGAGCACGTCGATGCGGATCGCGCGGCGGTCGGTCACGGCCTCGACCGCGCGCCAGCGCTGCAACGGGCCGATGACGGCCAGCAGCACCAGGATCTGGATCACGCCGACCAGCAGCCAGCCGGTGGCGTCGAAGGCATCCTCAGCCCAGCCGCCCAGGCCGATGGCGTACACCAGCGGCTGCACGGCGGTCTCGAAGAGCCAGCCCTGCATGGCGGAAAAAACGTCGGTCAACCAGTCGATCACGGCGAAAACTCAGGAATCAAGGGTGGGAGGCGATCCAGGCGCGGTAGTCCGGATGCTGGCGCAGGGTGCGAAAGCAGAAGCCCTTGGCCTTCAGGCCGACGATCAGCGGCTCCAGGTTGGCCGGCGCCCACGGGTCCTTGCGCGACCAGATGCCCAGGTGCGCCAGCAGGATGTCGCCGGGGCGGATGCCTGCCAGCGCCTGGGCCAGCAGCTTCTGATTGCTGAAGGCCTCGCTGGGCAGCTCGTCGCCGAGGAAGCCGGCGGGCGACCAGCCCACGTGCGCGTAGCCGCAGTCCTTGGCGGCCGCCAACAAAGCGGGCGAGGTCTTGCCGCCCGGCGCGCGGTACAGCGGCAGCGGCTTCTTGCCGGTGATGGCGGCCAGCCGGTCGGACGACTTGCGGATGTCGGCGCAGTACTGGGCCGCACTCCAGACCGACTCCTTGCCGGTCTGCGGGCCGGCCGACGGCTTGATGCGAAAGCTGGGCGGCGTGCCCTTGACGTCGCCGCGCCAGTAGGCGTGGTCGTAGGTGTGCGAGCCGAACTCGTGGCCTTCGGCCGCCCTCGCCTTCCACCACGGCGCCCAGTGGTCGTCCAGGCTGTCGCCGTCGGTCTGGGTGCGCTCGGCGGCGGCGAAGAAGGTGACGCGCACGTCCTGGCGCTTGAGCACGTCGGCCACCAGCGGGGCGATGCCCATGTGGCCGGTGTCCAGCGTCAGGTAGACCGGCTTGTCGCAGGCCGCAGCTTCTTGCGCCCCGGTCGCCGGCACGGTGGCGCAGGCCAGTGTCGCGACGGCGAGGGCCACCCCGGCGGTGCGCAAGCCGCGCACGCGCTCAGATGCGCTTGGCATGGTCGAGGGTCCAGACGCCGTGCGGCGAGCGGCCGACGTTGATCTGCCGCACGACCTTCTGGCTCGCGAGATCGACCACCGTGAGCTTCTTGGCCCAGCGCGAGGTCACGTACAGCGTCTTGCCGTCGGCCGACACGTCCATGCAGTCGGGGCCGCCGGGCACGTTGTAGTTGGCGACGACCTTCAGCGTGGTCAGGTCGATGCGGCTGATGGTGTTGGCCACCCGGTTGCTCACGAACACGGTCTTGCCGTCGCCGGCCGAGCGGAAGGCATGGGCGCCCTTGCCGGTAGGGATCTTGCCGACCAGCTTGGGCTGGGCGCCGGCCACGTCGAACACCTGCACGCCGTCGCTGCCCGTGAGGCCCACGAGCAGCGTCTTGTCGTTGTGGGCGCCGAAGATGTCGGCCGGCATGGCGCCGGTGGCCATGCGCCAGCGGATGGTCTGCGTCGGCAGGTCGACCGCGATCAGCTCGTCGCTGTCCTGCATGGTGACGTAGGCCACGGTGCTGGTGTTGTCGATCCAGATGTGGCTGGGCGTCTTGCCGGTGGCGATGCGCTTGACCAGCTTCAGGTCCTTGCCGTCCCAGCGGTACACGTCGACGTGGTTCAGGCGGTTGGCCGCCGTGACGAACCACTTCATGTCGCGCGAGAACTGCAGCTGGTACGGATCGATGATGCCGTACACCACGCGCTGCACCTCGGCCGTGCGCGGGTCCAGGAAGGTGAGCGAATCGCCCGCCGAATTGGCCACGATGACCGACTTCTCGTCGGGCGTCATGTAGATGTGGTGCGGCTCCTTGCCGGTGGGAATGCGCTGCTTCTCGGTCCAGTCGACCGGGTTGATCACGCTCACGCTGGCGTCCAGCGAATTGAGCACAAAAACCGGTGGGGGGGCCGGCGGCGCCGCCGCGGCGGGGAGAGTCACCAGGGCTGTCAGGCACAGGCAGGACAGCAGGAAGGCCGCGATGCGGCCGTTCGGGCGGGCAGGGAGTCGCAAGGGAAGGTTCCGGGAGAGGGTTAACAATCTTAACGGTCGAACCCGACGAAAAGCTGACCGCGGGCGCCCCCTCACCCGCTGTTTAGCCCGGCGCCTTGACCTATGTCACGCGGCGCGAGGCACGGGCGCCCGCAGCTGGGCCACCTGCTCGGCCGTGAGCCAGCGCCATTGCCCCGGCGCCAGGTCGTCCGGCAGCGCCAGGCCGCCGATGCGCGAGCGGTGCAGCCCTTCGACCCGGTTGCCGACCGCAGCCAGCATGCGCTTGACCTGGTGGTACTTGCCCTCGGTGAGCGTGAGCCGCAGGTGCAGCGGGCTGTCCGATTCGCAGGCGGCCGCGCGCACGGGCTTCGGGTCGTCGTCGAGCACCACGCCGGCCAGCAGCTTGGCGATCTGCGCCTCGTCGATCGGGTGCTTGGCCGTCACCTCGTAGACCTTGGGCACGTGGTGCTTGGGCGAACCCATCTTGTGGATGAACTGGCCGTCGTCGGTCAAGAGCAGCAGGCCGGTCGTGTCCTGGTCGAGCCGGCCGATGGCCTGCACGCCCTGCACGGCGCCCTTGTTGGGCCGCAGGCGCAGCGGCGACGGCAGCAGCGTGTAGATGCTCGGGTAGGTCGAAGGCTTCTGCGAGCACTCGGTGCCGGCCGGCTTGTGCAGCATCAGGTAAGCCTTCTCGTGGCAGGCCCACTCGGTGCCCTGCACGGTGAACAGCAGGCCTTCGGGGTCGAGGTCGGCGAAGGGGTCGGTCACGGCCGCGCCGGCAATGCTCACGTGGCCTTGCTGGACCAGGCCCGCGCACACGCGGCGGGTGCCGAAGCCCTGGGTATAGAGGATGTCTTGCAGGTGCATGAAAAATGAAAAAAGCGGCCGCGCCGACAGGGGCACGACCGCCTTCAAGTGTGCCGCAGGTTCAGTAGCCTGCTGCCAGGCCCGTGTTGCGGCGCGGGTCGTTGGCGCCGTAGAAGCGATTAGCGCCCACCGGCTTGCCGCCCAGCGAGGGCGCGCCGACGATGATCGCCGCCAGGTGGTTGGCCGGCTGCGGCACGCCCAGGTTGTGACCCATGTCGGTCAGGATCTTGCGGGTGTCGGGGCTGATCGCGAAGGTCTCGACGTTGGTCACGTCGGGCAGCCACTGCTGGTGGAAGCGCGGCGCATCCACGGCCTCCTGCACGTTCATGCCGTAGTCGACCACGTTCAGGATGGTGTGCAGCACGGCCGTGATGATGCGGCTGCCGCCGGGCGTGCCAACCACGAACACCGGCTTGCCGTCTTTCGACACGATGGTCGGGCTCATCGAGCTCAGCGGGCGCTTGCCCGGGGCGATCGCGTTAGCCTCGCCCTGCACCAGGCCGTACATGTTGGGCACGCCGATCTTGGAGGTGAAGTCGTCCATCTCGTTGTTCAGCAGCACGCCCGTCTTGTCGGCCGTGACCTTGGCGCCGAACCAGTCGTTCAGCGTGTAGGTGACCGAGACGGCATTGCCCCACTTGTCGGTGATCGAGTAGTGGGTGGTGTTGCTGCCTTCATGCGGCGCCACGCCGGGCTTGATGTCCTTGGAGACGCCGGCCTTCTTGGGGTCGATGGCGGCGCGGATCTTCGCGGCGTAGCCCTTGTCGAGCAGGCGATCGAGCGGGTTCTTCACGAAGTCGGGGTCGCCCAGGTAGCTGTTGCGGTCCACGTAGGCGTGGCGCATGGCTTCGATCTGGTAGTGCACCGACTCCGCCGAGCGGAAGCCCAGGTCCTTGAGCGGATAGCCCTCCAGGATGTTGAGCATCTCGCAGATGATCACGCCGCCCGAGCTCGGCGGCGGCGCCGACACCACGCGGTAGCCGCGGTAGTCGCACTCGACCGGCGCGAGTTCGCGCGTCTTGTACTGGTCGAGGTCGGCCTGCGTGATGATGCCCTTGCCGGCCTGGCTCGACGCCACGATGGCCTTGCCGACCCAGCCCTTGTAGAAGCCGTCGGTGCCCTTGGCGCTGATTTCCTTCAGCGTCTTGGCGAGGTCTTTCTGCACCAGCTTCTGGCCGACCGCGAAGGGCTCGCCCTTGTTCAGGAAGATGGCGCCGGAGACCGGGTCTTTCTTGAAGTCGTTGGTGGCGGTGAGCAGCATGTCGATGTCGCCCTGCTCCAGCGCGAAGCCCTTGTCGGCCAGCTGGACCGAGGGGGCGATGAGGTCGGCGCGCTTCATCGTGCCGTACTTCTCGCGCGCGTACTCCATGCCCGACACCGAGCCCGGCACGCCCACGGCGAGGTGGCCGTGGGTGCTCAGGCCCTTGACGACGTTGCCGTCCTTGTCGAGGTACATGTTGGCGGTGGCGGCCAGCGGGGCCTTCTCGCGGAAGTCGAGGAAGGTCTTGCGGCCGTCGGCCAGCTGCACGGTCATGAAGCCGCCGCCGCCCAGGTTGCCGGCGGCCGGGTACACCACGGCCAGCGCATAGCCCACGGCCACGGCCGCATCGACCGCGTTGCCGCCGCGCTTGAGCACGTCGACGCCGACCTTGCTGGCCAGGTGCTGCGCGCTCACGACCATGCCGTGTTCGGCCGCCACCGGCGCCTGCGACGCGGCCTGCGAGCCGCCGGCCGCCGCCAGGGTGAGCGCGGCCGCGACGGCGGCGCGCAGTGTGGGGGTCCACTTGAAGTGCTGCATGGAAAAGTCTCCTCTGTGCGTTGGATGAAGAATGAGGGAGGGGTGAACGGAAAGTGAGCGTCAGGCCGTGAGCAGCGCCTTGCGCCGCAGGCTCTGCAGCGCCTGCGCCACCTGCTCCTGCGCGAAGGCGTGCAGCGCCGACGGGTCGGTCAGCGGCTGGTCGTCCTTGAGGAAGCGCAGGCGTTCGGCGCGCACCTCGTCGAGCAGGAAGGCGGCCAGCGCCTCGTGCGTGTGCGCCCCGTCGAGCAGCGGCAGCAGGCTGCGTTCGAGCACCGAGAGCGACACCGGCTCGTGCCACTGGTTGCAGAGCACGGCCGTCGCTTGCGACGCGGGCAGGCCGGCCAGCGCGCGGCGCACCGGCGCCAGCACCTGCGGCAGCGCGGACACCGAAGCAGCCGCCGACACCGGCGTGCGGCGGATGCGCAGCGCGCCGAGGATCAAGAGCTCCTCGAGCATGGCCAGCACGATGGGCTCGACGGCCGCGCGCGGCTCGCCGGTGAGCGTCACCACGGCGGCCAGCAGCGCCTCGGTCGACATCGAGCACGGATAGCTCGCATCGAGCGCCTGCGCCACCGCCTTGTGCGCCGGCAGCCGCAACGTGACCTTCAGGTCGCGCAGCGCGGTGCAGGGCTGCTCGCGGGTGTCGATCGTGAGGGCCTCGCCGCCGTCGACGCGGAAGACGCCGGCGAATTCCAGCGCGCGCAGGCGGGGAACTTCGAGGCGGTAGCGGATGTTCGCGGCGTTGCCCTGCTTCACCAGCAGCGTCTGGCGGAAGGTGCGGTTGACGAGGAAGTCGAGGTACTGCTCCATCATCACCTGGCTGCCGCCGCACTCGCGCAGCAGCGGGTCGCGCACCTTCTCGCCGTAGTTCTGCACGAACATGGTCGAGGGCTCGGCGTCGCACAGGTAAGCCAGCCCGCGCGCTTCGGCACGCGCGACGAACTCTTTGAAATAGCAGGGTTCGTTGCAGGGCTCGAGGAACTCGTGCAGCAGGTAGTAGTTGCCGGAGTTGCGCACGATCGGCATCGTCTCTTCGAGCGTCTTGCGCAGCACGCTGTCGGGCCGGGCCGACTGCTCGAGGAACTCGAGCATGCCGCGCGCGTAAGAGAGCTTTTCTTCGGGCGTGTCGCGCGGGCCGCCGCGCAGGATCATCGCGTCGCGCACGATCTCGCGCGCCTTCCAGCCGGGGTACACGTTGTAGCTCACGTACACCACGCCGCCCGGCACCAGGTTCTCGGCGCACACGCGCAGGATCGCGTCCTGCACCGGCCCCGGCACCCAGCTGTACACGCCGTGGCAGACGATGTAGTCGAACAGGCCGAACGAGGCGTCGATGTCGGCGATGTTGAAGGCCTTGAGCTCGATGTTCGACAGCCCCGCCTGATCGAGCGCCGCGGCGCCCTGGGCCACCTGCACGCGCGACAGGTCCACGCCCACCGCGCGCGCCTGCGGATGGCGCGTCGCGAACGGAATCAGGTTGCCGCCGGCGGCGCAGCCCAGCTCGAGCACGCGCGCCTTCTGCGGCGGCGGCGCCTCGAGCCCGAACAGGAAGGCCAGGGCTTCCAGGTGCTCCACGGCGGACTGGGGAAACGGGTGCGAGTCGTAGGGCACCGCATCGTAGTAACTGGTGAGCGTGGAAGTCAGAGAGTCCGGCACGAACGTCCTTTGGGGATCGGAAGGGGCTGCAGCAGTGCTCGCAGACTATAGCCCCGTGCCCTCGCAAAAAGAAGCCGGCGCGGGTCGAGCCGCCCTGCCCTGGCCGCAGGCTCATGCGCTTGCACGACCTCTTTAGAATGGCCCGATGAACTGGCGCATCACACTGTTTCCCCTGGCTTTGGTCATTGCCGGCTGCTCGACGCCGCCCAACCAGATCGTTCCCTTCCGCGACGGTGTGCTGCGTGCCATGACCTACACCCAGGCCTCGGACTACTGCAGCGCCAAGAGCCAGGAGCCGAAGTGGCTCGGCAAGGCACCGGCCGAATCCGGCGTGCTGTTCCAGTGCCAGTAAGCCACCGCACCACCCGTTGCATCACGCAGGGCTGACGCCCGGCCGCACCGCTCAGGCGTCGACGTCGATGAGCGCCAACCCGCTCTCGCGGTCGCAGGTCTTGCGCAGGTAGCCCGGCGACTCGACCATTTCATGGCGAGGCGTGTTCTTCCGCTCAAGGCGTCATCGTGGGGAGTTCTGCCTGCAGTCCTCGGCGGTGCCCCGGCAGTCGTCCTGGCGCGAGGGCGCGCCGGGGTCGTCCACGCGGGGCTTGTCCTCGCCGGCCCGCTTCGCGTCCGCCGGTGGCTTTTTCACCATGCCGGGGTCGCGGTCGGGCGGCGCGGGCTTCACCAGCCGCGGATGGCCATGGGGCGGCGGCTTCACGAGGAGTTCGGGATCGGGCCCGGGTTGCGCTTGCGGCTTGACCGGCGGTGGCGGCGGCTTGTCGGCCGACTGCGCGGCAGCCGGCCCGGCGAGGAGCGCCGCGACGCTGATGACCCCGACAGCGAGGCTTCCGGCAAACATCGATTTCGTTGGATTGCGCATGGCGTTCACCCATGGCCCGAAGGTTTCACCGGGGCGCTCCCGGCGGTGTAGGCCTCTTTCGCCAATGGCCGCAAGTCGGCGTCGCGGTGCCTGCGACGCTGGCGCAGCCGCCGGACGATGGCCGCAGGGACGGCGCGCGCTCAGCCCGCCAGGCTGACGCGCACCACGCACGCCGGCGGCACCAGAATCTCGTCGCAGTTCGGCCCGGCCCCGCCGCGGTCGATCACCACGAAGCTGGCCGGCTGCTGCGTGACCACCAGCGGGTGGTGCCAGACGCCGCGCGCGTAGTTCACGCCCTGCCGCCCGTCGGTGACGAAGGCGCGGATGTCTTCCACGCGCACCGTGTCGCCCGCCGGTGCCACCACCACGAGAAAGCGGCTGCCGTCCATCGGCACGAAGGCCTGGCTGCCCAGCGGGTGGCGCTCCAGCATGCCCACCTGCAACGGCATCGCATAGGGCTGGGTCTCGAAGATGTTCACCAGCACGCGGCTGTCGCCGGGGCCCGGGTCCACGCGCGCCAGGTCGTGAAAGCGCGTGGTCATGCCCGCGTTGATCGGCATCGACCGGGCGTGCGCGCTCTCGATGACGTCGCCGAACGCGGCGAACGCCTCGCGCGTCAGCGGCTGCGCGACGAGCGCGAGCGCCGCGGGCGTGCCCGGCGCCGGGGGCAGGAAAGTGGGGCTGGCAATCGTCAACAGAAACTCCTCGGCTTTTTGGTCCAACTGGTATTACCAGTATCCTTGCGATACATCCAGGCCGTCAATCTCCTGGCGTCAGGGAAATCGCTAGTGCCCAATGGCGCATGAGGCCTTAAGGTCTCGGTCGCGTTAAATCATACCGGTAATACCAGCTAATCCACCCCATCGACGCCTTCGAGGACCGCCATGTCAACCACCACCCTTCATGCGCCGCTGCAGCCGGCCACCACCTCTGCTGCAGCGGAGAACGCGCTCTACAAGAAAGTGGCATGGCGACTCATGCCGTTCCTGATGCTCTGCTACGTGGCCGCCTACCTGGACCGCGTCAACGTCGGCTTCGCCAAGCTGAACATGCTCAGCGACCTGCAGTTCAGCGAAGCCATGTACGGGCTGGGCGCGGGGCTGTTCTTCATCGGCTACTTCTTCTTCGAGGTGCCGAGCAATCTGCTGATGCACCGCATCGGCGCCAAGGCCACCATCTCGCGGATCATGATCACGTGGAGCCTGATCTCGGCCGCGATGATGTTCGTGACCACGCCCACGCAGTTCTACGTGCTGCGCTTCCTGCTCGGGGCGGCCGAGGCCGGCTTCTACCCGGGAATGATCCTGTACCTCACCTACTGGTTTCCCTCGCACCGCCGCGCCAAGATGGTGGCGGTGTTCATGTGCGCGATTCCGGTGTCGGGCGTGCTGGGCGGACCGCTGTCGGGCCTGATCATGGAGGCCATGCACGGCATGGGCGGCCTGCGCGGCTGGCAGTGGCTGTTCCTCGTCGAGGCGCTGCCCTCGCTGGTGATCGGCCTGCTGGTCATCGTGTACCTCGACAACAGCATCCAGGCCGCACGCTGGCTCACCGCCGAAGAAAAGGCCGTGCTCGCACGCAACATCGCCGCCGAGAACGCCACCAAGGGCGGCACCAGCCACATGACGCTGCGCGCGCTGTTTGCCGACCGCCGCATCGTGAAGATGGCGCTGATCTGCTTTTGCACGGTGATGGGCCAGTACGGCCTGACCTTCTGGCTGCCCACGCTGGTGCGCCAGTCGGGCGTGTCGGGCGCATTCAACATCGGGCTGCTCACGGCGATTCCGTTTGCCGTGGCCATCGTCTCGATGCTGCTGGTGAGCCGCAGCTCCGACCGCATGCGCGAACGCCGCTGGCACCTGATCGTGCCCTTCTGCTGCGGCGCGCTGGGCCTCACGCTGAGCGCGATCTTCAGCAACAACGTGTACCTCTCGCTGGCCGCATTGGCCCTGGCCGCGGGCGGCAGCCTGGCGACGTCGCCGCTGTTCTGGAGCCTGCCGACAGCCATTTTGTCGAGCGCGGGCGCGGCGGCCGGCATTGCGCTCATCAACTCCTTCGCCAACCTGGCCGGCTTCGTGAGCCCGTACATGATCGGCCTGATCAAGGACGCCACGAAGAGCACCGACATCGCGTTGTTCGTGCTGGCCGGCGTGCTGCTGTTCGGCGCCTTCCTCACCTGGACGGTGCCGGCCAAGCTGGTCAACAAGTAGGGAAGGCCCCGGGGTGCGGCCACAGTAAGATTTCCAGCTCCCGCCACTGCCGCACTTCGCACCGAAAACCACCCATGCTCGCCTCCCCCGCCGTCGCCGCCACCGCCGCCCGCCTGATCCAGCAGCGGATCGCGGACGGCACCTATGCGGCCGGCGGGCTGCTGCCTTCGCAGCGCGACCTGGCCGAGCAGCTCGGCATCAGCCGCACCTCGCTGCGCGAGGCGCTGTCGACGCTGCAGGGCACGGGCCTGGTCATTCCGCGTCCCGGCAAGGGCATGTACGTGGCCGAGGACGGCGCACAAACGCCGGCGGCCTCCCCGGCCTGGAAGTTCGCCACCTCGCATTCGCTGCAGGACGTGTACCAGCTGCGCTTCGCGGTCGAGAACTTCACCGCGCGGCTAGCCTGCCTGGTCATCGAGGCGGACGACCTGGCGGCGCTGCGCGCCAATGCACAGGCCATGCGCGCATGCATCGACGCCGGCGACTTCACGCAGGCCACGCAGCTCGACTTCGACTTCCACATGCAGATCATCGGCATCGCAGGCAACCAGGCCATCGCCGAGATCCTGCGCAACAGCGCCGAGGTGATGCAGGAGAGCCAGCGCCTGCCCTTCTACAAGCGCGGCGCGCGCCATGCCACCTACGACGAGCACATGGCGATCATCGAGGCGCTCGCGCAAGGCAACCCGGCGCTGGCGCAGCAGGCGATGACGCAGCACATCGTGCAGGCCGCGCAGCGCGCGGGCGTGCACTTTCCGACGGGGCTCGAGGCGGCGTCGGCAGCAGCCTGACGCATCAGGTCCACGTGTCGACGACGATGCGCAGCACCTCGACGCGCTCGGGCAGTTCGATCAGGAACTCCGCATCGCGCGGCAGGTGGTGCACCCCATTCGGGTCGCCACCGGTGAACGCGCTCATCGCGGCCACGTCGGGCCAGTAGGAGGTCGTGACGAACTCGGTCTCGGTGGCGCGGTCTTCCCGGAACAGCTGCACCGCGAGCGCCGTCTTGCGCAACGGCGGAATGCCTTCAGCCAGCAGGTAGCGTTCGTAGGCCTCCGCGCGATCGGGCGTGACGCGGCCGCGCCAGATGCGCGCGATGGTGGCGACGCTCATACCGGCACGCCTTCGATCGTCCGGGTGGATGCAGACGCCGGCACCGGCAAGTGCCGCCCCAGGAAATCGCGCAGCGGCGGCAGCACCTCGGCCAGGTGCGTCTCGAGCAGCCAGTGGCCCCCGTCGTCGAACGCGTGGAACTGGGCGTCGGGCAAGTCGCGCAGGTAGGCACGGCCGGCCTCGATCGGCATGTAGCCGTCCTGCGGCCCCCACAGGATCAGCGTGGGCGGGCGGTATGTGCGCAGGTAGTCCTGGTAGCGCGGGAACCACCGCAGGTTCTCCTTCAACCCCTTCATGAGACCGAGCGCAATGCCACGCCGCACGGGCGTGTCCATCAACGGCCAGTGAAGGCGCCAGAGATCGGGCGCGAGCCGCGGGGCCACGCGCGACGACACCTCGCCGATGAACTCGTCGCGAAAGCCTTCTTCGCTCACGGCGCGCTCCAGCACCGCGAGATGGGCCTCGCTCGGGTCGTTCCAGTACGCTCGGATCGCCGCGTACTTCGGCCCCAGCGTGTCTTCGTAGATGTCGCCGTTCTGGATGATCAGCGCCGTCACCCGCCCGGCCCGCCGCATCGCATGGCGCAGGCCGATCTGCGAACCGTAGTCGTGCAGGTACAGCGCGTAGCGGCGCAGCGCGAGCGCGGCGGTGAAGCGGTCGAGGAAGTGCGCGTAGCCATCGAAATCGAACACGAAGTTCTCCTCGGGCGTGCCGCTGTAGCCGAAGCCCGGGAAATCGGGCGCCACCACGCGCCAGCGGTCCGCCAGCGCCGGCATCAGCGCGCGGTACTGGAACGAAGAACACGGATAGCCGTGCAGCAACAGCAGCACCGGGGCACCCACCGGACCGGCCGCGCGATAGAAGACCTCGACGCCGTCGATCTGCACCGTGCGGTGCGTGACGGCGGTCGTGCCGGCCGCGTCGTTCTTGCGGGGGTTCGCATTGGCCATCTCGGCTCCTTGAGACATGCAAAGAAACAGAGGTGTCTTTGTCGCCTCTGGCGCGGGGCCCGCATGTGGGAAAGGGCCGACCCTGGGTGTCGTCCAGGCCGCGCGCGTCCTGCGGCGGGCACGCTGCAGGGCGACATAGGCAACCTGGCCATCCCGTCGGCCGATCGGCCTTGGCAGCACCGGCCGGACGGTCGCCCCGCGCCTGAACATGAAACTTTGGCTCACTGGCCGTCAAACCGCAGTCCAAAGCTTTCACTGCAGCGCGGTGCGCAGGACAATGGGGCGTTGATGGTGGTCGGGGCGCCGCCTCCGATCCTGTCGGCATCGCACTTTCAGGACTACACACGTCGCGTCATGGAACAACGGCTGGAATGGGCCCTCGCGGCCTGCTCACGCATCCTTCGACCCGTGGTGAAGCTCGCCCTCGCGATGGGGGTCAAGCACCCCCACCTGGAGGAGTTGCTGCGCGACCTGCTGATCGAGGAGGCGCAGCACTCCTGGCGCAGCCAGGGCGTTCCCAAGCCCAACCTGAGCCAGTTGTCGGTCACCACCGGCCTGAACCGCAAGGCCGTGACCGCCAAGGTCCGCTCCACCGTCGACCCCTTGCCCCACACCGAACTCTCGGCCGCGGCCAAGACCTTCACGCTGTGGCTGCAGATGCTGACCGAAGACGCTTCGTTCCGGCGCCTGCCCGTCACCTCGGGCCACACGGCGCCCTCGTTCGAGGCGGTCGCGCGCCTGAGCAGCCGTGGCAACGTCCACCACCGCACCATCCTCGACGAGCTGATCCGGTTGAACATGGTGACCGAGAACGAAGGCATGGCCGAGCTCACCGCCGACGGTTTCGTGCCCGTGCAGGACCTGCAATCGATGCTGGCCTTCCTGGGCGACAACGGCCGGGATCACCTGCTGGCGGCCGTCGCCAACACGCTGGGCGAGCAGCCCCGCATGCTCGAGCGCGCGGTGTACGCGCGCGGGCTGTCGCTGAACGATTGCGAACAGATCCACCGCCTGGTGCGCGACCGCTGGTCCGCCCTGCACCACGAGCTCGCGCAGGAAATGGCACAGGCGGTCAGCCGCGCGCCGGCCCGGGCCGAAGGACGAATCCGTGTCGGCATCTACACGTACTACGAGGACGAGGGCACGCCGCCCCCGCCCGCGTCCTCTGAAAGCGAGCGCCCCTCATGAGCACGATCCAAACACCCCGCCGCCTCCTGCTGGGCCTGTTCTGCGCCGGCCTCATGGCCCTGTTGATGTCCTGCGGAGGCGGAGGTGGCGCCTCGACCGGGAACCTGGGCCTGGGCACCGGCACCGCGATCGGCGGTGACAGCCCGGGCGGCGCGGGCACGGGCACAGGCGGGGATGGGACCGGGTCCGGCTCGGGCAACGCCGGCACGGGCGGCTCCGGCGACACCGCCAGCAACGGCAACACCGACGGCTCCGGTGTCGGCTCGGGCGGCACCGGCGTGACCGCGGACGCCGCCGGCATCGGCGCCGCGGACGGCCTGGGCAGCATCATCCTGAACGGCCTGCGCTACACCACGGACACGGCCACCATCACCGTCGAGGACGCCACCGAACTCCAGATCGGCATGAGCGCGCGGGTCGCCGGCAAGGTCGACCCCGACTTCACCCGCGGCATCGCGACGCAGGTCGTGTCGGGGGCCGAACTGCGCGGTGCCGTCTCGCGCATCGACGTGGGCGCCGGCAGCTTCGTCGTCATGGGCATCAACGTGACCATCGATGCGGCCACGGTCTGGGCCGACGTGAACGGGCTTGCCAACGTGGCCGACGGCAGCCCCGTCCAGGTGTGGGGCCTGCCCGGCGCGCCGGGCACGCTGCGCGCCACCCGCGTGCTGACCGCACCCACGCTGACCGCCCCGCTGGTCACGGGCGCCATCCAGAACCTCAATGTGACGAGCCAGACCTTCACGCTCGGCCAGCTGACGGTCAGCTATGGCGGCGCCAGCTTCACGGGCATCGACGCCTCGTCGCTGGCCAACGGGGTCATCGTGCGCGCCCGCGGCACGGCCGCGCCGGTTGGCAACGCGTTCACAGCGACCAAGGTGGAGGGCTGGTACGCGATACCGACGAGCAACGGCATCGCACTGCAACTGGCGGGGGACATCACCGACTTCGTCTCGCGCGGCGCCTTCAAGGTGCTGGGCACGCCGGTGGACGCCACCAACGCGCAGATCACGGGCGGCCCCGTCGGTTCGCTCGGCAACGGCGTGAAGGTCGAGGTCGACGGCTTCATGTCCGGCGGGGTGCTGGTCGTCAAGAAGCTGCGCATCCGCCATGTGCCGGGCACGGGCGGGCCGGCCTCGTTCACGCTCATCGGCGCCATCGGCGGCTACCAGTCCCCTGCCAATTTCAGGGTGCAGGGCCAGCCGGTGGACGCCAGCGGACCGGGTACCACCTTCGAGAACGGTACCGCCGCGAACCTGGCCAACGGCCAGCGCGTGACCGTCGTGGGAGACCGGGTGGTCGACGGTGTTCTCATCGCGCAGCGGGTGACATTCAACCCCTGACCTGAAGCGGCGGCGCAGCGCCCCGCCGTCCGGCCGCATCGCCCGCCCCTTCTGGCGGCAGGCGAAGCCGGGCTTTCGCACACATCCAGCTCGATATCGCCGCATCGCGGCGGGCCTGCGCGCACGCGGGCCGGATAGCACCTTCGGCCATCTATCTCCAAACCCATGGCGAAAGTACGAAAAAGGGACTAAAGTGAAAAAATCACATTTCTTACATTGGTGGCTTCCGTGTCTGTTCCCGCGAGTTCAGTGCGACCGTTGCTCCCCGTTGGCATCGCAGGCCCACGCCTGACGGATGCCTCCCTGTGCGGGGCTGCGCATCGGGTGCCTGTTCGTCGCCGGGCCAGCCGGCACCGCTGACACTGCGAGGAGTACCGCATGCCGCTCGTCCTTCTTCTTCGGCTCATGAACAAGCGTTTTCCGGTCATGCTCACGGCGGACGCGGACATCCGGCATGCCTCGGTGCTGGTCGCCACCGGACTCATCGAAGCCGAGTTCCATGTCGACAACTTCGGCTACCAGCGGTACGAAAGCGCCCAGGTCTTCGCCATCACGGACGAGGGGCACGCGGAGATCGCCACGCTCTGCGGCAACGGCGCTTCGGTGCATGAAGAACGCCCCCAATGGAGCGTGATGCCGCTCGATTACCTGCGCAGGATCGGCAACTCGACCTTTCCCCTGCACACCGAGGACCCGTCGGAGATCAACTCCGTGGCGGTTCTTGAGGCCGCCGGCATGGTGGAGGCCACCCTCCCCCCGATCTGCCGCGCCCGGCAGAAGCTGCGCCAGGCCACCGTCCTGCGGGTCACGCCCCTGGGACGGACGGCGCTGGTGCCGCGGCGGGGCTGAATCCGGCTCCGGATCGCACGGCGCGCCCGCCCTGGCGCGCCGGGGATCGGTGCGTCCGGCGCGCACGAACACCGCCCCTCGCGTTCCCCTTGCCCCACACCTCCATGAATCGGGTACCCGTTTGCCCTGCGGCAGCCCCCGGCCCAGCGAAGGCGCCTCGTACGGCGATGAAAAAAGCCTGCCCACGACACAATTGAAACCAAGTGCAACAGACGTCACAGATCGCCCACAAGGTTCCTTTCGAGTACCAAAGAAGTAATGTGAAACCTTCACATACACCGCGTTATTGGCACGAAGAAATGAACGCCAGGCTGTTACCACCGAACGTCGGCCCCTGCCGTGCATGAAACAGTTCATGCGAAGGATGTCTTGCCATGCGCGCCCCCGTCTCCGCCCCGAGCCTCGACAGCAGCCTGTCGACGGATGCGCTCATGGCCGCCCGCATGCGGCTGGTGCTGTCGATCTCGGCGGTGCTGGCCATGGCGGTCGATGCGGGGCCCACGCGGCAACCGGTGGCCAGCGCCGTCTGGCTGGCCTTTTGCGGATACCTCCTGCACAGCGTGCTGGTGCACGCCTGCACACAGGGGGGCTGGCGTCATGTCCAGGGCAAGGCGGTCCACTGGTCCGACGTGATGTGGTTCACGCTGATCGTCTTCGTGACGGGCGGCGTGCACAGCCTGTTCTTCCTGTTCTATTTCTTCGCCATCCTGACCTCCTCGTTCCGCTGGGGCTTCGAGGAAGGCGCCCGCGTGACGATCGTCTCGGTCGCGTCGTTCGCCGCCTGCGGGCTCGGCACGAGCACGGGCGACGACGCGCCGCAGCTGCTGATGCGCACGACCTTCCTGCTGGCGCTGGGGCACATGATCGTGCACTGGGGCGGCTCCAAGCTCATCCTGCAGCGGCGCCTGGCCCTGCTGGGTGACATCAGCCAGCTGTCGAACCCGCGCTTCGGCGCGGGCCGCACCATCGCCCGCACGATGGAAAAGACGCTGGCCTTCTTCAAGGCCAGCCATTGCATCCTCATGACGCGGGACACCGCCACCGGCAACTGGACCCTGCGCACGCTGCGCAAGGACGACACCTGCGAGCACGTCGGCGTCGAGACGCTCGGGGGCATCGCCGAGTCGCCGCTGATGGCACTGGAGCATCCGCACACCGTGCTGAGCAACCGCCTGCCCTGGCCCCTGAACCACTTCTTCGCGCGCAGCCACATGCACGGCCCCGGTGCGATCGGCTGGCGCCCCGAGGGCCGCGACGGCGCCAAGCGCAGTGCCGCCGTGGCCGCCATGCTCGAGGCCCGCGCGTTCATCAGCGCCGCGCTGCCGCTGCGCCTGGGCGAGGGGCGCGTGTTCATCTCCTCGCGCAACGGCCACTTCAGCAAGTCCGACGCGCTGTTCCTCGCGCATCTCATGGAACAGATCTTCCCGGTCATCGAGACCATCGAGGTGCTCGACCGCATGGCCTCGGAAGCGGCCGCGACCGAGCGCCTGAAGATCTCGCTGGACCTGCACGACACGGCCGTGCAACCCTACATCGGGCTGCGCATGGGCCTGTGCGCCCTGCGCAAGAAGGCCGCCGCGGACAACCCGCTGCTCGAGGACCTGGACAAGCTCGCCGAGGTGGCGAGCGGCGTGATCGCCGACCTGCGGCGCTTCGCGGGCGCGGTCAAGGCCGGCCCGGAAAGTTCGTGCGGCCTCGTGCTGCACCAGCTGTACAGCCAGGCCGCCCGCATCCAGGGCCTCTACGGCATCGAGATTTCGGTGAACGTCGAAGGCCACGTGCGTCTTGACGACCGCATGACCGCGGAGGTCCTGCAGATGGTGGGCGAAGGCCTGAACAACATCTGCAAGCACACGCAGGCCCGCCGCGGCAGCGTGCGCATCGGCTGCCGCAACGGCTGCTTGCACCTGCGCATCGAGAACGAAGGCGACGAAGAGAACTTCGCGCCCTTCCGGCCACGCTCCCTCAGCGACCGCGCAGCGGCGCTCGGAGGCCGCGCGCAGGTCAGCCGGTGCCGGGGCGGCGGCACCGAGGTGCTGATCGAAATCCCCATCTGAGCCCCCAAAAGCACGACAACAGTCCGAGGAGCCCCTCATGCAAACCGAAGCCCACCCCATCGGCGTCCTGCTGGTGGACGATCACCAGACCATGCTGTGGGGCCTGTCCCGGCTGATCGACGGCGAACAGCCGCGCATGAAGGTCGTCGCCACCGCCAGCTGCTGCGAAGAGGCCGTGGCGCACACGCAGAGCCTCGCCCCCGACGTCATCGTGCTCGACCTCGACCTGGACGGCCATTGCGCCCTGGACATCCTGCCGCAGCTGCTGTCGAACGAGGTCTCGCGCGTGGTCGTGCTGACCGGCGAACGCGAGCAGCGCACGCTGGACCTCGCGGTGCTGCGCGGCGCACGCGGCGTGATGCGCAAGGACGCCTCCGCCGAGCAGGTGCTCGATGCCATCGAACGCGTGCACCACGGCGAGCTCTGCGTCGACGCCCCGACCATGGGCCGCGTGCTCTCGGAACTCACCTCGGTGAAGAAGCCGCCGAAAGCCGACCCCGAGTCCGTCAGGCAGGCCAGCCTGACCCAGAAGGAGCGCGACATCGTCCGCACCGTGGTGCACGGCAGCGGCGCCTCCAACAAGACCCTGGCCGGGCAGGCCTTCGTCACCGAACACACGCTGCGCAACCACCTCACGTCGATCTACCAGAAGCTCGGCGTGACGAACCGGCTCGAGCTGTACATCTACGCCGTCAAGCACCACCTCGACGCCATGGCGCACTGACAGCGCCCTGCCCGACCTGTCCTTCGGGGCGCCCACTGCGGGCCGCTCAGCGTCGGCATGCCCCTCCGGGACCCGCCATTTCCCCGCTTTTCCGATCCCCGCCTGCTGCGATCAGTTGACGTGCGGGAGCACACCGCACTGGCAGAGGAGAAGAAGATTCGGCACCGTATTTCGTGCCACCTCAAAGAAATTGAATTTCAATTGAATTGAAAAATCATGATCAAACGAGAGAATAGATTCCAAAAATGAAAATCGGATAGCAGACAATTTGGTTAATAGAAGATTCCATTCAATTCAAATATCGCCGGAATTTCAATAATCAAATTATTTCCTCGGTTTCAATTGGTTTTTTAAGTATTCTGCTTCATCAAACACCAAATACCCAATCAGAAATGAATTTCATATTTGATTAATTTCATTATTTTCAAAATTTCCTATCATAAATAAACCCATTCCACTTTTCAACGAGCATTGCTCACTTGGCGAACAATGCGTCGTTTTTCACGATCAGCCTGAAAAACAGAGAAATTAGGTATATCGAACGTCATGGTTCAGGTAGTTCCATTTTGAAACACTCATGTCTTTCCACAAACAGGAGCAAAAGACCCGCGCAACTGACCCGTCAAGTTCATAGGATTGCGCAAGCCTCGGGCCGAATTGAATTTCAATTAAAACTCACAGAAAACATTCAATTCGGCACTTGCCTTTCATTTTTCTCTTGAAAATGTATGAAACCCCAAACTGCTTTGCCGCCGATGGGGAAAGTGGCCCCGGAGCGCTCGATGGACGACCTTTGCGTCTCCCCGCCCACGCTCGCAACGACCGGCCTGCGTCGCTCACGCCAACCGGGGCAGGCACATGCTTGATCACCGGCTCATCAGCTCTGGCGAGAAGGCCTCCGTCGGCGTCTGCGCGCCCGCCGCGAGGCTGTGGCCGGACTTCCTGATCGGCCAGGAGAAATCGCCGTTGCGCGTGCTGCTCGTCGACGACGACGAGTACATGCGCCGGGTGATCGCCCAGGAGTTGCTGTCGGACCTGCGCATCCAGCTCGAAGGCCAGGCCGACAGCGTTCGCGAGGGACGCCGGCTGCTGACCACGCACACCTTCGACGTGCTGATGCTCGAGCTGCAGCTGGGCGACGAGATGGGTTTCGAGCTGATCACCGAGGCACGCCGCCTGCACCGCAGCAGCGAGGTCATCGTGATCTCTTCGCTCGAGGACGATGCCCACGTGCTGCGCGCCTTCGAACTGGGTGCCATGGGGTACCTCCTGAAGAACGCCTGGTTGCAAAGCTTCGCCGATGCCGTGCTGCACGTGGTGAACGGCGGGGCCGCAATCACGCCCCGACTCACGCGGCGCCTGCTGCACCGCCTGGACTACCACCCCCGCGAGCCGGTCGCCGACAAGGCGCCGTCGCCGCCGAGGCCGCCATCGCGCGACATGACACTGACGCCGCGAGAGAGCGAGGTCCTGCGTTGCGTGGCCTCGGGTTACGTCTCCGCGGAGATCGGCGCCAAGCTCGGCATCACGGGCCAGACAGTCAATGTGCACATCAAGAGCATCTACAAGAAGCTGCATGTGCATTCGCGCGCCCAGGCGGTGAACTTCGCCGTTCACACGGGCCTGATCTGAAGGCAGCGACCCCATGACCCCGATCGATTGCCCCTTCGCCGCCGGATCGCGCCCCCGCCGCGGGCTCGACAAGCGGCCCCTCGTCCAGGCCATGCTTGTCGCGGCCTGGGCCACGCAGGTCATGTGCGCCGACCTGGCGATCGCGACGGAAGCGACGTCGGCCGCCGTTGCGGCGCACGAGAACCCGGATGGCGGCGTTGCGGACGGCGAAGTCGCAAGCGACGCGGCCGTGGTGACGGCCTCTCCCGACGATCCGGCGGCCACAACAGGAAGCGGCGACCCGGAGCGTCCCGGCTCCGCCGTCTACAGCCCCTTCGCGACCCCGCCACACGGCAATGAAAGCCCTCCGCCTTTCGCTGCGGCGTCCCAAAAAAGCAATGGCGGCCATGCGGAAATGGCGCTGATCGCCCTGATTTCGGCCGGTGTCGCCGCGGCCGCTGTTTTTTTTTGGCTCTGGCGCGCGTAGTCAGGCTCTCGTCAGTTAATTTGTATGTGAGAAAGTTGCATTCCTGAAGATGGCCTCTCATAATTAGCACCTTCGTTTTCGAAGACAACCAATCGACCACCGGTTGCCGTCCGCTTACAAGCGGCAACGACTTTCGGCGCGCCGACCTAGATTCTTTTTGACAGGATCCATGGTGGGGGTATCGCATGAACAAGTGTCGAATCAAGGTCCGCATGAAATGCGGGCTTCATCTCCATGCCGGCATCGCGCCTGACCGGCATCGCGCAATGGATATTCGCTGCACCGCCCCGCTGCGGTGCCTGAGCGGCCGACGACGACCCTAGTCGCTCCCCAGGCGTGACCGCCACCGGGTCACGCGCTGCATCACTTCCTCGAAAAACCCGCGGCTGGCAATTCCAGGCGCGCGGTCACTCCTGAGCCACGCTACATGAGCCTTTTCGCCATGTAGGCGGGACCGGGGCTGCATTGAAAGTCGTTCGTCTTGAGGAGAATAGAAATGGCCACGCTGATCAGGTCCGATCTCGAATTCATTCTTCAACAAATTCTCATTGCGGAAGCACAAGCAGCGGGAGCGGACCCCGCGAGCCTCGTCCCGAACGCCTTTGCGCCTTTCGGCCTCCGGACGGTCGACGGGTCCTACAACAACCTGATGCCGGGCCAGAGCGACTACGGCTCCGCAGACAACCCGTTCCCGCAGCTGGTGCCGCAGACCTACAGCAACGAGCAGGACGACGCCTTCGCAGGGATCACCAACACGGACTACGGCAGCGCCGGGAACGTGGTCGATGCCGACCCGCGGCTGATCAGCAACCTGGTCGCCGACATGACCAGCAACAACCCCGCGGCGGTGAGCGCCTTCGTGGCCGCGGGCCTCGGAACGCTCGACGCAGCCGGCGTCCTGTACGACCTCCAGGGCGTCGTCATTCCCCCCGGCACGCTGCTGGAGATTCCGAACACCAGCCCCGACGAAGGCCTCTCGGCGCCCTTCAATTCATGGTTCACCTTCTTCGGCCAGTTCTTCGACCACGGCCTCGACCTGGTCAACAAGAGCAGCACCGAGATGATCTTCATGCCGCTGCAGCCGGACGATCCGCTGTTCAGTACGGCCCCCGGCGCCCCCAATTTCATGATCCTTTCGCGCGCCACACGCGACGCGAACGGCGACCAGACCAACCAGACGACGCCCTTCGTCGACCAGAACCAGACCTACACCTCGCATCCCTCGCACCAGGTGTTCCTGCGCGAGTACGTGCTCGACGCCAACGGCCGTCCGGTGGCCACGGGCAGCCTGCTCGATGGCGCCGACGGCGGCCTTGCCAACTGGGCCCAGGTCAAGGCGCAGGCGCTGATGCTCGGCATCCAGCTCGACGACGCCGACGTGCTGGACCTGCCCCTGCTGGCGACGGACCAGTTCGGCAAGTTCATCCCCGATCCCGTGACCGGCTTCGCGCAGATCGTGCTGCGCGCCGCCGACGTCGGCGGGCCGCTGGACCCGGACGGCAACGGGCTCGCCTCGGGCACGCCCGGCGCGCCCATCGATGCCAGCGTGGGCGTTCGCACCGGCCATGCTTTCCTGAACGACATCGCGCATGCCGCGGCGCCCGTGTTCGTGGGCGGCGTGCTGGCGCCCGACAGCGACTCGGCCGTCGGCCTCTCGGAACCGGGCACCTATGACGACGAACTCCTGGACCGCCACTTCATCACCGGCGATGGCCGCGGCAACGAGAACGTGGCCCTGACCGCCGTCCACCACGTCTTCCACTCCGAGCACAACCGGCAGGCCGAAGAGATCAAGGCCACCGTCCTGGCCACCGGCGACGCTGCGTTCATCGCCTCATGGCAGTTGCCCGACGGCTCATGGAACGGCGAGCGCATCTTCCAGGCCGCGCGCTTCGCGACGGAGATGCAGTACCAGCACCTGGTGTTCGAAGAGTTCGCGCGCAAGATGCAGCCGGCCGTCGACGAGTTCCTGGCCGAAACCAACTACCAGACGACGATCAACCCGGCGATCGTCGCCGAGTTCGCACACGCGGTCTTCCGCGTCGGCCACACGATGCTGACCGAGACCGTGGACCGGCTGGACCCCAATTTCCTGTCGAGCGATCTCGCGCTGGTCGATGCCTTCCTCAACCCGATCGGGTTCAACAACGACGGCGCACTGACGCCGGAGCAGGCGGCCGGCGCCATCGTGCGCGGCATGACCCGGCAGGTGGGCAACGAGATCGACGAGTTCGTCACCGACGCAGTGCGCAACCAGCTCCTGGGCCTGCCGCTGGACCTCGCCGCCATCAACATCGCACGCGGCCGGGACACCGGCATTCCGACGCTCAATGAAGCACGCCGGGAGTTCTACGCCTCGACCGCGGACCCGCAGCTCAAGCCCTATACGAGCTGGGTCGACCTCACGCAGCATCTCAAGCACGAGGCCTCCGTCATCAACTTCATTGCGGCGTACGGCACGCATGGCGCGCTGACCGCCGCGGACGTCGACACGATGGCCGAGAAGCGGGCCGTGGCGGCCGCACTCGTCTTCGGCGGCACCGTGGTTCTCAACGCCGGCACGGCCGCGGAGCGCAGCTTCGTTGCAGACGAAGCAGACAGGCTCGCCTTCCTGAACAGCACGGGCATCTACGCGATGGTCGGCGGTGTCACCACCACGGGCGTCGATGACATCGACCTGTGGATCGGCGGCCTGGCCGAAGAGCAGATGCCCTTCGGCGGCCTGCTGGGCTCGACCTTCAACTTCGTCTTCGAATCGCAGATGGAGGCGCTGCAGAACGGCGACCGCTTCTACTACCTCTCGCGTCTGGCCGGCCTCAACTTCCTCACCGAACTGGAGAACAACACCTTCGCCAAGCTGGTGATGCTCAACACCGACGCCACGCACCTGCCGGCCGACATCTTCTCGACCCCGGGCCTGATCCTCGAAGTCGACCCGCTGCGCCAGTTCACCGGCATCGGCGTGGACGGCCACGGCGACCCGACCGAGGGCGGCACCGAACTCACACCGCTGGTGATCCGTGACGATCCCACGACCGCGGCCGTGGAGACCACCTACCTGCGCTACACGGGCGACGAACACGTCGTGCTCGGCGGCACCGCCGGCAACGACACCCTGATCGCCAGCATCGGCGACGACACCATCTACGGCGACGGCGGCAACGACCGCATCGAGTCCGGCGACGGCAACGACCAGGTCGAGGGCGGCGCGGGCGACGACATCATCACGGACCGCGGCGGCGACGACGTGCTCAAGGGCAACGAGGGCAATGACGTCATCCACGGCGGCAACGGCGCGAACCTCATCATCGGCGGGGACGGCAGCGACTTCATCATCACCGGCGAGGACGTTTCCGAAGTCTTTGCCGGCCAGGGCAACGACTTCGTCCTGGGCAGCAAGGGCAACCTGCCGACATTCGGCAACGAGGGCCATGACTGGATCGAGCTGGGAACCCAGGACGGCACCACGGGCGACAGTTTCGATCCGCTCGTGCAAGACAGCGTCATCGGCAACGACGTCCTGATCTCCGGCGGCGGTTTCGACGAGCTGATCGGCGAGGGTGGTGACGACATCTTCACCGGCTCCGACGGCGAAGACCACTTCGACGGCGGCTCCGGCTTCGACTGGGCCAGCTACAAGTTCGACAAGTACGGCGTGACCGCCGACATGATCGTCAACGACTTCGTGGTGCCCCCGGTGGTCAACTCGAACGCCGCGATGATGGACCGCTTCGCCTTCACCGAAGGCCTGTCGGGATCGGCTTTCGCCGACTTCCTGCGCGGCGACGACGCCGACGCCGTCGAGATCCTGCAGGCCGGCTGGACCGGCAGCGTGCTCACCAACATCGCGCTGATCGACGGCCTGCAAGGCCTGCTGCCCGCTGGCATGACCTCGTTCGGCGAGGGCAACATCATCCTGGGCGGCGACGGCAGCGACCTCATCGAGGGCCGCGGCGGCAACGACATCATCGACGGCGACGCCTGGCTCAACGTGCGCATCGCCGTCTCGGGCGTGCCCGGCCTCACCAGCGTCGACAGCCTGAAGGAGCTGGTGCCGCGCATGCTCTCGGGCGAGATCAACCCGGGCCAGCTCAGCATCGTGCGCGAGATCCTGATGTCCGACAGCGCCGACTACGACACCGCGATGTTCTCCGGGCTGCGCGCCAACTACACCGTCACCACCGGCGCCGACGGCCGCACCACCGTCACCGACAACGTCGGCACCGACGGCACCGACATCCTGCGCAACATCGAGCGGCTGCAGTTCTCCGACGCCGTCCAACTGCTGTCCGGCAGCAACAACGCACCGGGCGGCTCGGTCACGATCAGCGACGACACGCCGCAGATCAACCAGCTCCTGAGCGTGTCGGCCGCCCTCACCGATGCGGACAACCCTGGCGGCACCGTCACCGGGCCGATCAGCTACACGTGGCAGTACGAGGCCGACCCGACGCGCGCGCCGGGCGTGTTCCGCGACATCATCGACCTGGGCGGCGGCCAGCCCGCCACGGTGAACGGCACGACCTTCCGGGTCACCGCGCCCTTCGACGGCCTGGCCATCCGGGTGCGGGCCGTCTACCGCGATGCCGACGACGTGCTGGAAACCGTGTACTCCGCGCCCACCGCGGCGGTCACCGGCGTGGCGGCCGTCGTGCCGCCGGCGCCGGCGCCTTCCTCCGCGCTGGTCGACAGCGCGGGCGTGCGCTTCCTGCAGTCCGACCTGCAGTTCATCCTGGAGCAGATCAAGATCTCGGAGCGGCATGCGAGCGGCGAGGCGCTGACCGACATCCTGGACAACGCGCGCGCGCCGCTCGGCCTTCGCACGGTGGACGGCTCCTACAACAACCTGGTGCAGGGCCAGTCCGGCTTTGGCGCCGCGGACCAGGTGTTCCCGCGCCTGGTCGATCCGGTGTTCCGCAACGACCAGGACGGTGACAGCATCAACCTCGGCCCGGGGGGCACGCTCACCAACACGGACTACGGCCCCAGCGGCAATGTGGTGGACGCCGACCCGCGCATCATCAGCAACCTGATCGTCGACATGACGAGCAACAACCCGGCGGCGGTGAGCGCGTTCGTCGACGCGGGCCTGGGCACGCTGGTGGACGGTGTGCTGTACGACCTGGACGGCGTGGCGATTCCCGTCGGCACCCTGCTGGTCATTCCGAACACCGCGCCGGACGAAGGCCTGTCGGCGCCGTTCAACGCCTTCATGACCTTCTTCGGCCAGTTCTTCGACCACGGCCTGGACCTCGTGGCCAAGGGCGGCAACGGCACCATCTTCGTCCCGCTGCAGCCCGACGATCCGCTCTATGTGTCGGGCAGCAACAGCAACTTCCTGGTGCTGACGCGCGCCACCCAGGTTGCCGGACCCGGCGCCGACGGCGTCATGGGCACCGCGGACGACACCACGCACGAGGCCACGAACCTCACGACGCCGTTCATCGACCAGAACCAGACCTACACGTCGCACCCCTCGCACCAGGTCTTCCTGCGCGCCTATGAGCTCAACGCCGACGGCAAGCCGGTCGCCACCGGGCGGCTGATCACCAACCGCGACCTCGGTGCCGACGGCATCTTCGGCACCGGCGACGACATCGAACTCGGCGGCATGGCCACCTGGGCGGTGGTCAAGGCGCAGGCGCGCGACCTGCTGGGCATCGCGCTGGACAATGCCGACGCGCTCAACCTGCCGCTGCTGGCGGCCGACGAGTACGGCAACTTCATTCCCGACCCGGTGACCGGCTTCGCGCAGATCGTGCTGCAGGCCGGCGGCACGCTGGCCTCGGGCTCGCCGGGCGCGCCGATCGATGCAAGCCTGGCCGTGCGCACGGGCCACGTGTTCCTGGCCGACATCGCCCACACCGCCAACCCGGTGAACAGCCAGGGCGTCGCGCTGACGGCCGATGCCGACGACCAGATCGGCGGCACGCCGGCCGCGGGCTTCTACGACGACGAACTGCTCGACGCGCACTACATCGCCGGCGACGGCCGGGTGAACGAAAACATCGCGCTGACCAGCATTCACCATGTGTTCCACGCCGAGCACAACCGGCTGGTCGAGCACACCAAGGCGGTGATCATGGCGTCGGGCGACGCGGCCTTCATTGCCGAATGGCACCTGCCCGACGGTTCGTGGGACGGCGAGCGCCTGTTCCAGGCGGCCCGCTTCGGCACCGAGATGCAATACCAGCACCTGGTGTTCGAGGAGTTCGCGCGCAAGGTGCAGCCGCAGATCGACATCTTCTTTGCCGCCACCCAGGTCTACGACACCGAGATCGATCCATCGATCGTCGCCGAATTCGCCCACACGGTGTACCGCTTCGGCCACTCGATGCTGACGGAGACGGTGGACCGCTTCGACGTCGACTTCAACGTGATCGGCGGCACGGCCGACCCCACGCAGCAGCTCGGGCTGATCGAGGCCTTCCTCAATCCGCTCGCGTTCGCCGCCAGCGGCATCACGGCGGATGAAGCGGCCGGCGCGCTCGCGCGCGGCCTCACGCGGCAACAGGGCAACGAGATCGACGAGTTCGTGACCGAGGCCCTGCGCAACAACCTGCTCGGCCTGCCGCTCGACCTGGCGACGATCAACATCGTGCGCGGGCGCGACACCGGCGTGCCGACACTCAACGCCGCGCGGCGCGACTTCTACAGCGTGACCGGCGACAGCCAGCTCAAGCCCTACGCGAACTGGGTCGACTTCATGCAGCACATCAAGCATGAGGCCTCGGTGGTCAACTTCATTGCGGCCTACGGCGTGCACGCCAGCCTGGCCGCCGCCGACACCCTGATCGAGAAGCGCGCGGCGGCGGTGGCGCTGGTCTACGGCGGCATCGGTGCGCCGGAGGATCGGCTCGACTTCCTGTACGGACGCAATGCCTACGCGGACGAGGCCGGCATCACGACCACCGGCGTCGACGACATCGACCTGTGGATCGGCGGTCTGGCCGAAAAGCAGATGCCGTTCGGCGGCCTGCTGGGCTCGACCTTCAATTTCGTCTTCGAGGAGCAGATGGAGAAGCTGCAGGACGGCGACCGCTTCTACTACCTGGAGCGCACGCAGGGCCTGAACTTCCTCACCGAGCTGGAGAACAACTCCTTCGCCCGGCTGGTGATGGCCAACACCGATGTCGAGCACCTGCCCGGCGACATCTTCACGACGCCGGGGTTCACGCTGGAGGTGGACCCGTCCCGGCAATTCACGGGCCTGGGGCTCGACGGGCGCGACGATCCGACGGCCGAAGGCAGCCTGACGCCACTGGTGCTGCGCAACAACCCCGGCACCGAAGCGGCCGATCCGAACTACCTGCAGTACAGCGGCGAGGACCACGTCGTTCTGGGCGGCACCGCAGGCAACGACACCATCATTTCCAGCATCGGCGACGACACGCTCTGGGGCGACGCCGGCAATGACCGGCTCGAAGGCGGGGACGGCAACGACTTCGTCTTCGGCGGGGCCGGCGACGACATCATGACGGACCTGGGTGGCGACGACAACATGCAGGGCGGCGACGGCAACGACGCCATCCACGGCGGCAACGGCATCAACCTGATCCTGGGTGGCCACGGCAACGACTTCATCGTCACCGGCGAAGACCCGTCCGAGGCGTTCGGCGGCACGGGCAACGACTTCATCCTCGGCGCCCGCGGCAACGAGTTCGTGTTCGGCAACGAAGGCGACGACTGGATCGAGAAAGGCATGGCCGACGGCAGCGCCGGCGAGAACTTCGACGCCTTCGCCCGCGACCAGGTGGTGGGCCACGACGTCTTCATCGGCAACTCGATCTCCGACCGGATGGACGGCGAAGGCGGCGACGACATCATGTTCGGCAACGGCGGGCAGGTGGACCGCTACGAAGGCGGCTCCGGCTTCGACTGGGCCGGGTTCAAGGACGACGCCTTCGGCGTCACGGCCGACCTGTTCCTTCGTGCCTTCGACGAGACGCCCGTGCCGATCTCGAACGCGACCGTGCTGGCGCGGTTCACTTCGGTCGAGGGCATGTCGGGCTCGGCGCATGCCGACGTCCTGCGCGGCGACGACAACGATGCGGCCGCGATGGCGCTGTCGGGCACCACGGGCAGCGTGCTGACCCACATCGAACTCATCGACGGCCTGCAGGGGCTCCTGGACCAGGTGCTCGGTGTCGGCATGGAGATGGACGGACCGGTGACTTCGTTCGCCGGCAACATCATCCTGGGCGGCGGCGGCAGCGACCTGCTGGAGGGCCGCGGCGGCAACGACATCATCGACGGCGATGCCTGGCTGAACGTGCGCATCAGCGTGCGGGAGAACGCCGACGGAACGGGCGCCGAGATCGCGAGCTATGACACCATGACCGACCTCGAGCTGCAGGGGCGCGTCTTCGACGGCACCTACAACCCGAGTCAACTCACCATTGCCCGCGAGATCCTGATGTCGGATGCGCCGGACTTCGACACGGCCGTCTTCTCGGACGTCTTCGGCAACTACGAGATCACCTTCCTCGAAAACGATGTCTGGCGCATCAGCCATGTCGTGGACGGCGTGGCCGGCGCCGACGGCATCGACGTGGTGCGCAACATCGAGCGCCTGCAGTTCTCCGATGGCGCGGCATTCATTGCGGAAGAAGGCTTCAACCTCGATCCCGAAGGCCAGCTGACCCTCAGCGACACCACGCCCACCCTGGGCGCGACCCTCACCGTGTCGGCCCTGGGCGTGACCGATCCGGACAACGTCAGCGCGACCAACCCCGACGGTGCGATCACCGGCCCCATCGCCTACTTCTGGCAGGCCGAGGTCCGCCCCGGCATCTTCGAGGACATCCTGATCGAGAACGCCGGCGGCGAGGTGGCCCGGGCCACGGGCACGAGCTTCACGCCGCGGACCTTCGAGCTCGGCCTGGCGCTGCGCGTGCGGGCGGTCTACAAGGACGCCAACGACGTGCTGGAGAACGTGTACTCCGCCACGACCGCGCCGCTGGCCCTCAACGCCGCGGCCACCGGGCAGCCGACGATCAGCGACACCACGCCGACCGAAGGCCAGCTGCTGACGGCATCGACCCTCGGCATCAGCGACGTGGACGGGCTGACGGGCGCCGTCTTCAGCTACCAATGGGAACAGGCCGTCAACACGGGCGTCGGCGGCGGCGCCGCCGGGTTCACGCCCATCGCGGGCGCCACCCTGGCGACCTTCACGCCGGGCGCCGACCAGGTCAACCGCGAACTGCGCCTGACGGTGAGCTTCACGGACGATGCGGGCGCGCTCGAGACGGTGCGCTCCGCGGCCACCGTGGTCACGGGCGACTTCATCGCGGCCAACAACGCCGCCCAGGTCCTCACGGGCACTGAAGGCCAGGACGTGATCTTCGGCGGCGGCGGCGCGGACGCCATCAACGGCCTCGGCCAGGACGACCTCATCGACGGCGGCGCGGGCAGCGACAGCATCGCCGGCGGCGCCGGCAACGACACCATCAACTACACGATGGGCGAAGGCACGGACACCGTCGACGGCGGCGCGGGGCTGGACACCCTGAACGTCATCGGAACGGCGGCGGCCGACGCGCTCGCGGTGAGCTACAACGGCACCGCGCTCACGGTGGTGGCCGGCGGCACGGTGAGCAATGTCGAGTCGGTCACGGCCGACCTGCTGGCCGGCGTGGACACGCTGACCTACACCAGCGCCGCGGCCATCTCGGTGAACCTCACGGCCGGAACGGCCTCGGGCTTCACCTCGATCGCCGGCATCGAGAACGTGACGACAGGCGGTGGCGCCGACGTGCTCGTAGGCAATGCGCTGGCCAACGTGCTCAACGGCGGCGGCGGTGACGACCGCTTCGTCGCGACGGTGAACGACGGCAACGACAGCTACACCGGCGGCGGCGGCACCGATACGCTGGACCTGTCCGCGGTTTCCGCGGGCGTGACCATCACCCCGACGACCGCCACGGGCGCGCAGACGGGCACCGATGCGCTCTCTGCCATCGAGAACTTCATCGGCAGCCAGGGCGCCGACAGCATCGTCGTCAATGGCGGTGCGAACGTGATCGACGGCCAGGGCGGCAACGACGTCATCGACGCCGGCGGCGGCAACGACACCGTGACCGGTGGCGAGGGCAACGACACGCTCACCGGCGGTGCCGGCAACGACACGGTCAGCGGCGGCGCGGGAGACGATCTCTTCCACTACCTCGTCGGCGACGGCGCCGACACGATCAACGGCGGCGCGGGTGCCAACGACCGGCTGACCATCGCCGGCACGGCGCTGGGCCAGACGCTCGCGGTGGTGCTGACGGGAACGGCGATCGCGTCCCTGGCGGGCGGCACCGTCACCGACGTCGAGGCGGTCACGGCCGACCTCCAGGGCGGCGTCGACACCCTGAGCTACGGTGCCACGACCACGGCCGTCACCGTGAACCTGGCCACCGGCACGGCCACGGGCTTCGAATCGGTGGCGAACATCGAGAACGTGACCGGTGGCGCCGGCAACGACACGCTGACCGGCAACACCGGTGCCAACGCACTGAACGGCGGTGGCGGCGACGACCGCTTCGTCGCGACGATCGGCGACGGCAACGACAGCTATGTCGGCGGGGCCGGCGTGGACACCTACGACCTGTCGGCCACCACGGCCGGCGCGACGGTGACGGTCAACCTCGCCACGAGCGCGCAGATCGGCACCGACACGCTCAACACGATGGAGAACATCATCGGCAGCCAGGGCAACGACATCATCGTCGTCAATGGCGGCGCGAACTTCATCGACGGCCAGGGCGGCAACGACACCATCAGTGCCGGCGCCGGCGACGACATCGTGCTGGGTGGCTCGGGCAACGACACCATCAACGGCCAGGCGGGCGACGACAGGCTCACCGGCGGGCTGGACAGCGACACGGTGGACGGCGATGCGGGCGCAGACACCTTCATCGCCACGGTGGGCGACGGCAACGACAGCTACGCCGGCGGCATCGGCAACGACACCTACGACCTGTCCGCCACCTCGGCCGGTGCCACGGTCACGCCGACCTCCGCCACCAGCGCCGAGACCGGCACCGACACGCTGAGCTCGGTGGAGAACGTGATCGGCAGCCAGGGCAACGACAACATCAGCTTCGCGCCCGTGGCTCTCCTGAATGCCGCGAACGTGGTGGATGGCGGTGGCGGCAACGACACCCTCAGCACCGGGGCGGGCGCGGACCGGCTGACCGGCGGCACGGGCAACGACACCATGGACGGCGGAACGGGAGACGACGTCTTCGTGTTCGCGCCGGGGTTCGGCAACGACACGATCCTCGGCTTCGATGCCAGCGGGAACCTGCTCAACGGGCAGGACCGGCTGAACATCTCCGCGATGGGGATCAACGCCGGCAACTTTGCCGCCAACGTGTCCATCACCGACCTGGGCGCCGACACGCTGGTCGAGTTCGACGGCCTGGAAAGCATCCTGCTGATGGGTGTGAACGGGGTGGGAACGAACACCATCACGCAGGCCGATTTCGTGCTGTCGGCATGAGCACCGCCAACGTTTCAACGACCTTGACCACGGAGAACGACATGGACGAGAAAAACAACGCAAGCCCGCAGCAGGCCCCTCGTTCCATCTCCGACCCGCGCGAGGTGGCGACGTTGATCATGTCGCGCATCGGCATGGTCAACGCGAAGAAGGACGAGCTGAGCGTCGCCATCCAGGGCCTGTGCGACGCGACCCAACAACTGTCGCGCGCCTACTCGGCGCAGATGGTGACCATCGACCGGCTGGTGCGGCGGGTGAAGTCGCTGGAAGCCGCGGCGCAGGCCGCGGCCCAGGACCAGCAGGTCAACTGAGCAACGCCCCACAGAACCACAGGAGACGCACATGAAAACCCTGTGGATGGAACTGCGACCGCTGCTGCTGTACATCGCGGCGTTCTCCTTCTTCATCAACCTGCTGTTCCTGGTGCCCGCGTTCTTCACCCTGCAGGTGTTCGACCGGGTCATCTCGACCAGCAGCCATGAAACGCTGCTGGTGCTGCTCGCCGGGACCGGCGTGGCGCTGTTCATCCTGCTGCTGCTGGACTACCTGCGAACCCGGCTGCAGAACGTGGTGGGCATCATGGTGGACGAGCGACTCTCCCCACCGGTGGTGAACGCCATCGTGGAGCGCGCCGCACGCGCCCCGAGCGGCGTGAGGACAGAAGGAATCCGCGACGTGGCCGCGCTTCGCGCCGTGTTTTCCGCCAATGGCCTGATCGCGGTGTTCGATGCGCCCTGGGTGTTCGTGTACGTGTTCGTGATCTGGATGTTCCACCCCGCGCTCGGCGTGGGCGCTGCGTTCTCCGCGCTCCTCATGCTCGGCCTGGCCTGGCTCAACGACCGCATCAGCCGCCGGTCGCTCGAAACCCTGCAGAACGAAGGGCGACGCGCCGCGCAATACGTCGAGAGTTCCTTGCGCAACGCCGAAGTGCTGCAGGCCCTGGGAATGACACAGCGCCTGCTGGTGCGCTGGCGGGCGCTCCAGGACCAGATCGCGACCATGCAGACCAGCGCCAGCCGCAGCACCGTGGCGTTCACCGCCGGGACCAAAGCCGCGCGCCAGGCCATCCAGATTCTCATGCTGGCCCTGGGCGCGTACCTGGTGCTGAGCCAGCAGGCTTCCGCCGGCGTGATGATCGCCACCAGCATCCTGCTGGGCCGCGCGGTGCAGCCGGTGGAGCAGCTCGTGGGCAGCTGGCGCACGCTGATCGAGGCCCGGGCGGCCTACGGGCGCCTGCAGGAACTGTCGAAGGACTTCGAGCGCACCGAGCCGCATGTCGCCATGCCGCGCCCCGAAGGACGCCTGAGCGCGGAGAACATCTCGTACCGCGCGGCCGGCTCGGAGACCCTGGTCCTCTCGAACATCGTCTTCGCGCTGGCGCCCGGCGAGGCCCTGGCCATCGTCGGCCCGAGCGCGGCCGGCAAGTCGACCCTCGCGCGCGTGCTCACGGGCGTGTGGCGCCCCAGCAGCGGCAAGGTCCGCCTCGACGGCGCCGACGTGTCGTACTGGCCGCGCGAAGAGCTGGGCCCCTACATCGGCTACGTGCCCCAGGACGTCGAGCTCTTCGACGGCAGCGTGGCGGACAACATCGCGCGCCTGGACAAGGTGGACTCCGAAGCGGTGGTTGCCGCCGCCGTGCGCGCCAATGCGCACGACATGATCCTGACCCTCCCGAAGGGCTACGACACGCCGGTGGGCGAACACGGCTCGCGGTTGTCTCCGGGCCAGCGCCAGCGCATCGCGCTCGCCCGCGCGCTGTACGGCAACCCGCAGCTGGTGATCCTGGACGAGCCGAACTCCAACCTGGACGGCGCGGGAGAAGTCGCACTCGCCCAGGCGATGAGCGGCCTGCGCCAGGCGGGCGTGACCTCGGTCGTCGTCACCCACCGCCCCTCGCTGATCGCCCACGTCGACAAGATCCTGGTGCTCGCCGCGGGCCGCATCCAGCAGTTCGGCCCGGCGAGCGAGGTGATGCGCGACATGCAGCGCCAGGCCCAGGCGATCGTGGACCAGAAGGCCGCCTGAGCGCCGCGCCGCCGTTGCGAACAAGGACCCCGCACCATGAGCACCGCCACACTCCCGATGCCTCCCGTTGCCGCCCCACGCAGCAGCCGGGAACATGCACGACGCCTCGCGCGAAGCGGATGCTGGGTCATCCTCGGCGCGATCCTGCCCCTGGGCCTGTGGATGGGCCTCGCCCCGCTCTCGATGGCGGTGGTGGCCCCCGCGTTCGTCAAGGTGGACCTCAACCGCCGTCCGGTGCAGCACCTGGAAGGCGGCACCGTGCGGGAAGTCATGGTGCGCGATGGCCAGCATGTGAACGCCGGCGATCCGATCCTGGTCCTGGGCGACGTGCGCGTGGACGCGGACCGCAACCGCCTGAGCTATCGCGTCCATCTGGAGCGTGCCATGCTGGTGCGCCTGGAGGCCGAGCAGTCCGTCGCCAAGACGCTCGCCTTCCCCGAAGACCTGCTGCGCGCGGCCCGGCAGGACGATCGCATCGGGCAGGCCCTGCTCAAGGAGACGGCGCTGTTCCAGGCCCAGCGCCATTCGCTGGACAGCGCGGCCTCGCTCATGAGAACGCAGCGCGATCGCGTGCAGCAGGAAATCGTTGCCGTGCACGCGCAGATCGCGCAGGCGCAGAACTCGCTCGTCCTGCAGCGCCAGGACCTGGAGGCCAACCGCGGCCTGATCCAGGAAGGCTTCATTTCGTCGAGCCGGATCTCCCAGCTCGAATCGGTGGTGATGGAGTACGCGGCCAAGCTCGAAGAGCGGCGCACGGAACTGGCGCGCGCCGCCCAGCGCCTGGTGGAGATCGACCTGAAGATCCAGTCGATCCGCAACGACTACGTGAAGGCCGCGAGCGACCAGCTCAAGGCCACCACCCAGCGCCTGGGCGAGATCGAGCAGGAGCAGCGCAAGTCGAACGACGCGGCGCAGCGGCAGGTCGTCGTGGCCCCGGCCAGCGGCGAAGTGATCGACCTGAAGTTCACCTCGCCCGGCGCGGTGGTCGGGCCCGGAGAAGCGATCGCGGACATCGTGCCCAGCGACGCCCAGCTGATGATCGAGGCGCGCATCCGTCCGGAAGACATCAGCAACGTGCACCTCAACCAGCGCGCGCGGGTGAAGTTCACCGCCTTCAAGTACCGCAACACCTCGATGGTCACGGGCAAGGTGACCTATGTCGCCGGCGACCGGTTGATCGAGCGCCAGACCAACCTGCCCTACTACAGCGTGATGATCCTGGCCGACGCCGAGTCGCTCAGGGCCATCGGCGACTTCAAGCTCCAGGCGGGCATGCCCGCCGAGGTCTACATCGCGGGCGTCTCGCAGACCGCGCTGCAGTACGTCATCGAGCCCATCACCTCCACCATCCGCCGATCGGGACGGCAGATGTAGCGGGGCTGTTCTCTGTCAACGAGGGGAATACATCATGCGCAAGGATTCCAACCACCACGACCCCGTGACGCCTGTCGCCCACAGCAAGAGACGCACGTTCCTGAAGGCCTCGCTGGCAGCCACGGCCGCCCCCCTGGTCCTGACACCGGGCAAGACCCGCGCACAACCCACGCCCCTGCCGCCCAGCCCGCCGACGACACCGTGGGTCGAGGACCTGCCCAACCAGGTCACGCCGCTCACACCGCTGGCCACGCTGACCCCGGCCCCGACCCTCAACGCGAACATCGCGGGCGGCGAGTGCGGGCGTGCACCGCACCAGCGCTACGCGGAACTGACCGTGCCCGGCAAGGCCGGCACGCCGCTGCTGTACCAGCTGACGGCCAAGGAGAACCCGGCCTGGCTGTTCAACGGCAACAACCCCTACTACCCCCCGCAGCCCATCTGGGGCTACGAAGGCAACACGCCGGGGGTGACCACGCCGGGCCCCACGATCCACGCGCGCTACGGGCAGTCGGTCATCTGCCGCATCCGCAACCAGCTGCCGCAGAACCACACGGGATTCGGCTCGCCCGAGATCAGCACGCACCTGCACAACATGCACACGCCGTCGGAGAGCGACGGCTTCGCGAGCGACTTCTACAGCGCCGTCCAGGGCGGCGTGACGCTGACCGCGCCGGGGACTTTCAACGACCACTTCTACCCCAACCTCTACGCCGGCTTCGACGAGTTCGGCGGCCTCGGCGATTCGCGCGAAGCCCTGGGCTCGCTCTTCTATCACGACCACACGGAAGGCGTGACGGCACCGAACGTGCTCAAGGGCATGTTCGGGCGCTACATGGTCTTCGACGCGCTCGACACCGGCGACGAGACCACGGGGCTGCGGCTGCCCAGCGGCGCGTACGACTACCCCCTGAGCTTCTCGGACAAGCGGTTCGACTCGGGCGGCCGGTTGACCTTCGACGAGCTCAACCCCGAGGGCGTGCTGGGCGACAAGATCGTGGTCAACGGCAAGATCGAGCCGGTGCTGCGCGTGGCACGCCGCAAGTACCGGCTGCGGCTGCTGAACGTCGGCCCATCGCGCTTCTACGAGTTCGTGCTGCAGAACACGGGCGGCACCATCGTGTACCCGTACACGCAGATCGCCAGCGACGGCAACCTGCTGCCGGCACCGATCGTGAACCAGCTGAGGGTGCGGATCGCACCGGCCGAGCGCGCGGACATCGTGGTGGACTTCTCGCGATTCCCGCTGAACACCACGCTCTACCTCGTCAACCAGCTCACGCAGGTCGATACCCGCCGGCCCGGCCCGGTGCAGTCGCCGGGCACGCGCGTGCTCAAGTTCATCGTCGATCGCCAGCCCCCGACGCCCGACCTGAGCGTGGTGCCGAGCGTGCTGCGCCCGCTGCGCGACCTGCCCAGTGCCAGCGAACTCGCGGCCCTGCCGGTTCGCACCTGGGTGTTCCAGCGCAACAGCGGCATGTGGAACGTCAACGGGCTGTTCTTCGATTCGCTCACGGCCAGAGCCAGGATCACCAGGGGCACCGCCGAGATCTGGGAGTTCATCAATCCCGACAACGGCTGGCAGCACCCGATCCACGTGCACTTCGAAGAAGGACGGATTCTCAGCAAGAGCGTCAACGGCGTGAGCCTGACCATTCCCGTGAACGAGCGCGGACGCAAGGACGTCTTCGTCGTCGGCGAACTCATGACCGTGAGGGTGCTCGTGCGCTTTCGCGATTTCTCGGGCAAGTACCTGATGCACTGCCACAACCTCACCCACGAGGACCACGCAATGATGGTTCGCTTCGACATCGTGTGAAGAACGCCGATGACTTTCAGGAGATTCTCATGAACCACCGCAGACACTTGATCGCCGGACTGGGCGTCGCGTCCTTGTACGCGTTCGGCCTGCCCGCCTCCGCCGAGGCACCGGCAACGGCTGCACGCCCGGGGCGTCGCATGCCGAACGTCGAACTGAAGACCCACACCGGGGCGAAGGTGAACTTCTACGACGACCTGGTCCGGGGAAAGATCGTCGCCATCAACATGATGTATGCGGACTGCGAAGGCATCTGTCCGCTCATGACCAACAACCTCCTGCGCGTGCAGGAGCGCCTGGCCTCTCGGGTGGGCCGGGACATCTTCATGTACTCGATCACCATCCGCCCGGAGATCGACACCGTGGAGCACCTGGCCGACTACGCCGAGATGCACAGCGTGAACCCGGGCTGGCTTTTCCTGACCGGGAGCCGGAGCAACATCGACCTCGTGCGCTTCGCCCTGGGCTTCTACGACCCGGACCCGAAGGTCGACAAGGAGATCAATCGCCACACCGGCATGGTGCGCATCGGCAACGACGTCTATGACCGCTGGTCGATGGCGCCGGCGCTGGCGGCGCCCGAGCAGATCGTGGCCGCCATCCTGCATGTCGATCGCAGCCCGGCCGCGGTTCGCCGCGCGGGTGGCGCCATCTTGCAGGCCGACCCTCGGAGCACGGTCTGAACCAGCGCCTGCGCCGACCCCCACCCGGTGGACAGGGCTCACGGGCCCCCGCCACCGGGAAGCGTCTCGTCCCGGCATGGGGCGCCGTGCTCGCAGCGAGCTTCGCGTGGCCCGTCCATGGCCAGAGCCTGGTCGAGATCTACACGTCGGCGCGCGGATACGACGCCACCTACCAGGGCGCGCGGGCCCAGTACGAGGCCACACTGGCGCGGGCGGCGCAGTCCAGGGCCGGCATCCTGCCCACCGTCGGCCTGTCGGCCGGCGCCTCGCACACCCGGCAGGACCTCTCGACGGAAGGCAGTGCGACGACGCGCGGGTTCAACACCCAAAGTGTCGGCATCAACGCCACGCAGCCGCTGTACCGCCCCGCCAACTGGGCCGCCTACGAGCAGGGCCAGCGGCAGGCCGAGGTGGCGCAGATGGTACTCACCATCGCCGAACAAGACCTCATCGTGCGCGTGAGCCAGGCCTACTTCGACGTGCTCGCCAGCCAGGACAGCCTGGCCCTGGTGCGCGCGCAGAAGGTGGCCGTGGCCGAGCAGCTGGCCTCGGCCAAGCGCAATTTCGAGGTCGGCACCACCACCATCACCGACGCGCGCGAAGCGCAGGCCCGCTACGACCTGGTGATCGCGCAGGAGATCGCCGCCGAGAACGACCTGCAGGTGAAGAAGATCGTGCTCGACCAGCTCGTCGGCAGCACCGGCAGCGTGCCCGTGCCGCTGGCGGCGCCCGTGATGCTGCCTCCGCTCGCGCCCGCCGACATCGAGGTCTGGACCTCGCACGCGGATGCCGGTCACCCTGCGATCCAGCAGGCCCGCCTGGGCCTGGACGTGGCCGGGCTCGAGGTGCAGAAGGCGCAGGCCGGCCACCTTCCCACGCTCGATGCGACCCTGGGCTACAACGTCACGAACAACCCCCAGGGCACCAACACCACGCCGGGCCGCTCGCGGGTCAAGGCCCTCACCGTGGGCGTCTCCCTCAACCTGCCCTTGTTTGCCGGCTACGCGATCGAGAACCGCGTCAGGGAAACGCTGGCGCTCGAAGACCAGTCGCGCTCGCTGCTCGAGGCCACGCGCCGCGGCGTCGCGCAGGCCACCCGCGCCACCTACCTGGGGCTGGTGTCGGCCGCCGGCCAGGTGAAGGCGCTCGAAGCCGCCGAGGTCTCCAGCCAGATCGCGCTGGAGGCCAATCGCATGGGCTACCAGGTGGGCGTGCGCATCAACATCGACGTGCTCAACGCGCAGAGCCAGCTCTTCCAGACCAAGCGCGACCTGGCGGTGGCGCGCTATTCGGTGCTGCTCGGCAATCTCAAGCTGCGGCAGGCCAACGGCACGCTGGTGCCCGAGGACCTGAACGCCATCGATGCCGCGCTTGCAACCCACGGCCGCACCCCGGTCGACAGCGCGGCGCCCGTCTCCGTGTCCAGGAGAACGCCGGCTCGCCAATGACGAGGCATGCCATGGCACGTACCGACAGCACCAGCGACTGCTCGCGGCCATGACGGCGCTGAACATGCAGGTGACGCCATGCGACTGCTTCTGCTTCAGGATCGCGCGCGGGTCGACGACGGCCTGTTCACGCACTTGCGCAAGAACGGGTTCCTGATCGACAGCGTCGAGCGGCTCGGCGACATCGACATGCTGGAGAACGAGTCCTACGACGTGCTGCTCGTCAGCTCGCAGTTGCCCGACGGATCGGGACTCGACTGGGTCCGGTTGTTGCGGGTGCAGCACATCACCACGCCGGTCCTGATGCTGATGGTGGGAGCGCCCGGCCCGACCGCGCAGGCCGAGGTCCTCGACGCGGGCGCGGACGACTTCGTGGTGATGCCGTGCCGCCCCGAACTGGTGGCCGAGCGGGTGCGGGCACTGCGTTGCCGGGCCGCGGGCCTGGCAACGCCGCGCGTGCGGTGCGGCGACGTCGAGTTCGACCTGGGCAGCCGGACGACGGTCCGCTGCGGCATGCCTGTCGCGCTGACCGAGCGGGAATGGAACCTGGTGGAGGCGCTCGCGCTGCGCTTCGATCACACGGTCCCCAAGGCCCAGGTGGAACTGCTGGTGCAGGGGATCCACGGCGCCCCCACGAGCAACGCCCTGGAAGTGCACCTGTCCAACGTGCGGCGCAAGCTCGGGCGGCAGATCATCCGCACGATTCGCGGGGTCGGCTACCGCCTGAACACCTGAGCCCGTCGTCTTCAGACTCGTAAGCGTGCCGCACACAAGATAGCAACCTTAAGACGTGCGACTGGCCAGAATCGCACCACTCGCAGAGCCCCATCACCCACCGATGGCGCCACCACTGTCGCAGCGTCCCCCCGGGGCATGAATGGCGACACCTTCTCACGCAGGTACCACCGAACCATGTTCAAGCCCTCTCCCGCTCTCGTTTTCGCCAATTTCATGCAGCTGCCGACCATCGTGCCGAAAGCGGTGTGGCGCGCGCTGCGCGTGGTGAGCATCGCCTCGGCCCTGGCCCTGGCCGTCATGCTGGCGCTGCGGCCCGCCACCGCGATGCCGTTGTTCTGGGGGCTGATCGTGCCGTCGCTCCCGCTCGTGTTCATGCTGGCACCCGGGCTGTGGCGCAACGTCTGCCCGCTGGCCGCCATCAACCAGATCCCCCGCAGGCTCGGCATCACGCGCGCACTCACGAGCCGCCGCCTGTCGCAGGGCGCGGCATTTCCGATCGGCATCGGCCTGCTGATCTGCGCGGTCGTCGCGCGCAAGCTGCTGTTCAACGGCAACGGCATGGCCACCGCCGGCCTGCTGGCGGCAGCCATGGGGGCGGCGCTCATCGGCGGCCTGCTGTTCAAGGGCAAGAGCGGCTGGTGCAGCAGCATCTGCCCCCTGCTGCCGGTGCAGCGGCTGTACGGCCAGACGCCGTTCATCCGCATCGCCAACACGCACTGCGAACCGTGCGTGGGCTGCGCCAAGAACTGCTACGACCTCAACCCCGGCGCCGCGTACCTGGCCGACCAGTACGACCCGAACCCGGCCTACCGCAACTTCCGCAGCTTCTTCGCGGGCGTCTTTCCGGGCCTGATCCTCGGCTACTACCTCGTGCCCTCGCCCGCCGAGATCGGCCCGGTCTCCACGGTCATGCAGATGCTGGTCTACATGGCGGCCAGCCTGACGCTCTTCAACCTGATCGAATTGCTGGGCAGCAAGACGCGCAACCTGTCGCCGGTGCTCTTCGCAGCGGCCGCGTTCTCGCTGTACTACTGGTTCACCGCCCCGCTGGTCGTCAGCACCTTGAGCAGCCTGAGCGGCATGGCCATCGCCCCCGAAGTCGTCGCCACGCTGCGCGGCCTGACGATCATCGCGAGCTTGACGTGGATCGCGCGGTCGCTGCATGTCGAGCGCCTGTTCCTTCGCCGTGAACTGCGCAAGGGTGTCCGGGACGGGTCCCGGCTGGCGCCGATCGTCATCGAGACGATGCGGCTGCACCGCGGCCCGAACGACGCCGCGCGCAAGGCGCCGGTTGCAGCCCCGCCGGAGAGCGAGGCCGCTGCGGCCGCGCCGGCGGATGCGTCCACGCAGCCTGCCGAACTCTGCATCGACCCCACCGGCATGAAGACCCCCATCCGCAAGGGCCAGACCCTGCTCGAGGCGCTCGAGGACTGCGGCGCCCCCATCAACGCCGGCTGTCGTTCCGGCGTGTGCGGCGCCGACCCGATCGCCGTCGTGGCGGGCGGCGAGCGGCTCGCCCCCATCGGCAGCGACGAACGGGCGACGCTGGCCCGGCTCGGCTGCACCGACGGCACGCGCCTGGCCTGCATGGCGCGCATCCGCAATGCCGGGCCCATCCGCATCGACCTGAAGCGGGAGGCGACCCCGGCGGCGCGCGAGACACGCAAGCCCGAAGTCGTGCCCTTCGATGCGTCGATCCGCCGCGTCGTGATCGTGGGCAACGGCGTGGCCGGCCTGACCGCGGCCGACCATGTGCGGCGTCGCCACCCCGACTGCGAGATCCATCTCATCGGCCGCGAGAACCACAACGCCTACAACCGGATGGCCATTGCCAAGCTGATCAGCATGCCGACGGGTGTCCAGGGCCTGCACCTGCTGCCCGAGCAGTGGTATGCCGAGCACCGTGTCACCGCGTGGCTCAACACGCATGTGTCGGGCGTCGACACGCAGCGTCGCGAGCTCACGCTGGCGACCCGCGAGACGCTGGGCTACGACAGGCTCATCCTGTGCTCGGGCAGTTCGGCGTGGGTCCCGCCGCTCGACGGCTACGGCATCGAAGGCAGCTTTGTGCTGCGCGATGCCGACGACGCGATGGCGATCCGCGACTACATGCAGCGCTTCCACGGCACCTGCGCGGTCGTGCTGGGCGCCGGCTTGCTCGGCCTGGAAGCGGCGCAGGCGCTGGCGCAGCTCGGGGCGCAGGTCCAGGTGCTGTCGAACAGCGGCCAGATCCTGGACCGGCAGATCGACACCCCGGCCAGCGCCTTGCTGGAAGCGCACCTGGCAACCCAGGGCATCCATGTCATGACGGGTGCCGACGCCGCGCGGCTGGAGCCGGGCAGCGAGGGCCGCGTGGCGCGGCTCGTGCTGAAGGACGGACGCCAGCTCCCCGCCGACGTGGTCGTGGTGTGCACCGGCGTGCGCGCCAACGTCGACATCGCGCAGTCGGCCGGCCTCGCGCTCGGCCGCGGCATCATCGTCGACGCACAGATGCGCACCAGTGCCGCCCATGTCTATGCCGCGGGCGATGTGGCCGAGTTCGAGGGCCACTCGATCCCCCTGTGGGCCGTGGCGGCCGAGCAGGGAGAGATTGCGGCCGTCAACGCGCTGGGCGGCAAGCGCGTCTATCGCGGCCATGTGCCGGTGACCGCGCTGAAGGTCTCGGGCATCGACGTCCGCTCCGCGGGCTCCGTGCACGCCGCGCGGCCCGGCGAATTCGAGTTGACGCAGTCCGAGCCTGCACAGGGCATCTATCGCAAGCTGGTGGTCGCCGAGGGCCGGCTTGTCGGCGCGGTGCTGGTCGGATCGCCGGACGAGGCTGACGAGGTCATTCCGGCCGTGCGCGAGCACGCGCCGGTCTCCACGATGACCGCCTTGCTGGAGCGTGGGGACTGGCAGCAGCATTCGGTGGCATTGGCGGCCTAGCCCTACGCGCAGCAGGGCAAGGCCCTGGACGAATGCCTGCAACTCTTCGGCAGCTGCGGCTACATGGTCGAGTACCCGATCGCACGCATGTATGCCGACGCGCGCGTGCAGCGCATCTACGGCGGCACGAGCGAGATCATGAAAGACCTGATCGCACGCAAGCTGGGCGCATGACAGCGTCGCGTCGAGGGTGCGCGCGACCACGGAACGACAACGCGCCCTCGCCGGTCGACATACGGCCCACATCCGGCTGAGCCAGAGGGTATTCCCCGAGCCGGTGTCGGCGAATCTGTCGGCTGGTTGACGGAATCGATGGCCGCTGTTTCCTAGCATGGAGACGCAGTCCCACCCCCATAGCCATGGGGGACGCGCCCAGCGGCGCGGGGCCTGCGCGACCCCATTCCCAAGGAGACACTTCCGTGAACAGGACATTGCTGCGGCCGGCACTCACCGCGCTGGCCCTTCTCGCCCTCGCCGGCGCGGCCACGGCGCAAGACGGCGCCGGCTACCCAAGCAAGACGGTGACCATCGTCGTGCCCACGCCGCCCGCCGGCGGCACCGACCTCATCGCGCGGCTGTTCGCCGACGTGCTAGGCAAGGCCTTCAAGCAGAGCGTGATCGTCGACAACCGCGCCGGTGCCAACGGCATCCTGGGCGTCGACTTAGTCGCCAAGGGGCCGGCCGACGGCACGCGCGTGCTGTTCACCTACGCCGCCACGATGGTGATCAACCCGGCGCTCTACAAGAAGCTGCCCTACGAGCCGCTCAAGGACTTCGCGCCCGTTGCGCAGGTGGGCCGCGGCGGCAACCTGCTGCTGGTGCGCAAGGACCTGCCGCCGAACACGCTCAAGGACTTCGTCGCCTATGCCAAGGCCAACCCCGACAAGCTCAACTATTGCTCGTGGGGCAACGGCTCGGGCGGCCACCTCACGATGGAAAGCCTGAAGAAGCAGGCCGGCATCTCGCTGCTGCACGTGCCCTACAAGGGCAGCAGCCCCTGCGTGCAGGACCTCATGGGCGGCCAGGTGGACGCCGGCTTCGCCGACATCTCCTCCACCATCGAGGTGGTGAAGGCCGGCCGGGTCAAGGCCCTGGCCTACAGCGGCCCCGACCGCCTGCCGATGCTTCCCGACGTGCCCACGATGACGCAGGCCGGGTTCCCGTTCAAGAACTACACCTGGTACGGCTTCTTCGTGCCGGCCAAGACACCGCCCGCCGTCGTCAAGCGCCTGAACGAAGATATCTACCGCGCCCTGCAGGACCCGGCCGTGACCCAGCGCCTGCGCGAACTCAACTTCACCGACCTGCCGCGCCCCACGCCGGAACAGTTCAAGGAGGTCCTGCGCCAGGACCTGCAGGACTGGAGCGCCCTGGTCAAGTCCATCGGCGTCACGCTGGACTGACGCCCGATCCACCACGACGCCGGGGCCCTGCCTCCGCGCGTCCCGGAGACCCCATGACACAAGAAAAAACCAACCCGTCCGCCACGCTCGGCGGCTTCAACACCCTGCCCGGCCAGGGCAGCCACCTGCCCTTCGACGCGCCGCCCAGCGCCAGCATCGCGGGGCGCAAGCTGTCGGAGTCCACGCACGAGCGGCGCAAGGCGGTGCCGCACCTGCGCGACGACGCACCGAACGTGCTGATCGTGATGCTCGACGACGCCGGCTTCGCGCACCCCGACACCTTCGGCGGCGAGATCCACACGCCCACGCTCACGCGGCTGGCCGGCAGCGGCATCACCTACAACGCCTTCCACAACTGCGGCGTGTGCTCGCCCACGCGCGCGTCGCTGCTGACGGGACGCAACGCGCACCGCGTGGGCTACGGCCACATCTCCGAATACGCCACCGACTGGGACGGCTACGTGGGCGTCATTCCCAAGAGTGCCGGCACGATGGCCGAGGTGCTCGGGGCCTGGGGCTACAACACGGCCGCCTTCGGCAAGTGGCACAACACGCCGGCCAACCTGACCACGCAGATGGGCCCCTTCGACCGCTGGCCCACCGGCCACGGCTTCAACCACTTCTACGGCTTCCTGGGCGGCGAGAGCTCGCAGTACGAGCCGCGCCTGGTCGAGAACACCACGCTCATCGAGCCGCCGCGCGACGAGGGCTACCACCTGAGCGAGGACATGGCCGACAAGGCCTGCGGCTGGCTGCGCCGCCACCGCGCCATCACGCCCGACAAGCCCTTCCTGATGTACTGGGCGCCCGGTGCGGTGCACGGCCCGCACCACGTCTTCAAGGAATGGACCGACAAGTACAAGGGCAAGTTCGACGACGGCTGGGACGCCTACCGCGAACGCGCCTTCGCGCGCCAGAAGGCGATGGGCTGGATCCCCGAGACCGCCGAGCTCACGCCCCGGCCCGAGACGCTCGCCAGCTGGGACAGCATTCCCGAGGCCGAGCGCCCGTTCCAGCGCCGGCTGATGGAGGTCTACGCGGGCTTCCTGGAGCACACCGATGCGCAGATCGGCAAGGTCGTCGACGAGCTGGAGCAGCTCGGGCTGCGCGACAACACGCTGGTGTTCTTCGTGTTCAGCGACAACGGCGGCAGCGCCGAAGGACAGAACGGCACCGTGGTCGAGCTGCTGGCGCAGAACCGCATCTCCACCAAGATCTCGCAGCACCTCGAGCTGCTGGAAGGCCTGGGCGGCCTCGACGCATTGGGCGGACGAAAGACCGACAACATGTACCACGCCGGCTGGGCCTGGGCCGGCTCCACGCCGTTCCAGAGCACCAAGCTGATCGCCGCGCACTTCGGCGGCACGCGCACGCCGCTGGTCGTGTCGTGGCCGCGCGGCATCCAGCCCGACACCACGCCGCGCTCGCAGTTCCACCACGTCAACGACATCGCGCCCACGCTCTACGACATCTTGGGCATCACGCCGCCCGTCGAGCTCAACGGCGTGCGGCAGGACTCGCTGGACGGCATCTCGATGGCCTACACCTTCGCCCATCCGCAGGCCGAAGGCCGCAAGGGCGTGCAGTACTTCGAGGTGGCCGGCAGCCGCATGGTGCACCACGACGGCTGGACCGCGGGCGTGTTCGGCCCGCGCATTCCCTGGGTCGCGGGCGCCGCGCCCGGGCTGGCCACCTGGGACCCGGACAACGACGTCTGGGAGCTGTACCACGTCGCGAAGGACTACGCCCAGGCGCACGACCTGGCGCAGGCGCAGCCGGCCAAGCTGACGCAGATGAAGGAGATGTTCGCCGTGCAGGCGGGCATCAACCACGTCTATCCGCTGGGCGCGATCTACCACCTGACGCTCAAGCCGCAGCACCGCATCGCGCCCCGGCATACCTCGTGGCACTTCAGCGGCGACATCACGCGCATTCCGGAGAACTGCGCGCCCAACATCAAGACGCGCAGCCACACGGCCACCGTCGATGCCACGCTGGGCGAGCGCGCGAGCGGCGTGCTGTTCGCGCTGGGCGGCTTCAACGGCGGCATCTGCCTGTACCTGGACGACGGCCACCTGGCCTACGAATACAACATGCTCGGCATGTACCGCTTCAAGGCGCGCTCGCCCGCGCGCATTGCCGCCGGACGCCATGCGATCGACATCGAGTTCACGATGAGCGACGGCACGGCGCCCCAGCGGCCCGCGCGCGCCGTGCTGCGCGTCGATGGCGTGCAGGTGGCGGCGTGCGACATCGGCGTCACGGTGACGGCCATCTTCTCGGCCTGCGAGACCTTCGACGTCGGCTGCGACCTGGGCTCGCCGGTGGCGGCCGAGTACTTCGACCGTGCGCCGTTCGGCTTCGACGGGCAGATCCACGATGTCTGGCTGCGCTATGCGGAGGCCCAGTCGTGAGCACGTTGATCACTGAAGCAGACGCCTACGCCATCGGCATCGAGGCCTACACCTATGCCTATCCGATGGTGGTGATGGAGCTGACGCGCCGCGTGGCCACCAACGTCGCGCAGCCCGACGGGGCGCGCGTGCGCGGGCCGATGAACCGCTTCGTGCACGTGCCCACCTACCCCGACGCCGGCTTCAAGGACGTGGTGCGTCCCAACGCCGACACGCTGTACTCTAACATCTGGTACGACGTCGGCGACGAGCCGCTGGTGCTGACGCTGCCGGACATGGGCGAGCGCTACCACGTCATTCCGTTCTACGACCTGTGGACCGACGTGTTCGCCACGCTGGGCACGCGCACCAACGGCAACGGCGGTGGCCACTTCGCGCTCGTCGGCCCGCGCTGGAAAGGCACGCTGCCCGAGGGCGTGCGCGCCATCGTGAGCCCCACGGACGTGGGCTGGATCGTCGGGCGCATCCAGACCAACGGCGCGGCCGACTACGCCCACGTGCACACGCTGCAGGCCGGCTTCGAGGCCGTGCCGCTGTCGGCCTGGGGCCAGCCCCATGACCCACCCGCCGGACGGGTCGATGCAGCACTGGACATGCGCCCGCCCGTCGAGCAGGTGGCCGCGCTCGGCGCCGGCGACTTCTTCGCGCTCTTCGCCGAACTGCTCCAGCGCAACCCGCCGCATGCCACCGACGGCGCGCTGCTGCTGCGCATGGAGCGCATCGGCCTGGTTCCCGGCCGCGGCTTCGCACTGGCCGAAGCCCCCGAGGCCGTGCAACGCGCTCTGACACGCGCCGCGCCCGATGCCTACCGGCGCATGCTCGAGCGCGCGCCGGCGATGCGCATGGTGCGCAACGGCTGGAGCCTCGGCAGCAATGTGGGCGTCTACGGCAACGACTACCTGGCGCGCGCCTTCGTCGCCCACGCAGGCCTGGGCGCCCTGCCGCGCGAAGAGGCGATGTACCCGCGCTCGGTCTGCGACAGCGAGGGCCAGCCGCTGTCGGGCACTTCGCGCTATGTGCTGCACTTCGACGCGCACGAGCTGCCGCCGGCCGATGCGTTCTGGTCGCTGACGCTGTACGGCCCCGACCAGTTCTTCGTCGACAACGCGCTCAACCGCTACGCCATCGGCGACCGCGACGCGCTCGCCTTCAACGCCGACGGTTCGCTGGACCTGTACATCCAGCACGCGTCGCCGGGCCCGGCCAAGGCCCCGAACTGGCTGCCCGCGCCCGCCGGCCCCTTCAGCATGAACCTGCGCCTGTACGTGCCGCAGGCGCCGGTGCTCGACGGGCGCTGGGCACCGCCCGCGCTGAAACGCCTGCCCTGACCGAACCGACCGCATCGTCCCCCACCCGAAAGGCACTCACCCTCATGAACCGTTTCAGCTACCGCGCACTGCGCGCGCCCGGCCTGTGCATCGTCGGGCTCCACCTGGCGGCCAGTGCCGCCCTGGCGCAGGCCGACTACCCGAGCAAGCCAATCCGCATCATCGTCCAGTACCAGGCCGGCGGCTCGGCCGACGCGCTCGCGCGGCTGGTGGGCGACGGGCTCGCCAAGCGGCTGAAGCAGCCCGTGCTGGTGGAAAACCGCAGCGGCGCGGGCGGCATCATCGGCACCGACTACGTGGCCAAGAGCGCGCCCGACGGCTACACCGTGCTGCTGTCGGTGCCGGGCCCGATCGCCGCGAACCTGGCGCTGTACAAGAAGCTGCCCTACGACCCGCGCACCGACCTGCGCCACGTGTCGGACATCGCGAGCACGCGCACCATCATGGTCGTGCACCCCTCGGTGCCGGCGCAGGATTTCAAGGGCCTCGTCGAGGCCGTACGCAAGGCGCCCGGCAAGTACGCGATGGGCTCCTGGGGCCCCGGCGTGCAGCCGCACCAGATGCAGGTCTTCATGGACAAGACCTACGGCACCCAGACCTTGCACGTGGCCTACAAGGGCGAAAGCCCGATGGCGGTCGACCTGCTCAGCGGCGTGATCCAGATGACCGTGGGCTCCATCAGCACCTTCCAGCCCTACGTCGCGGCCGGCAAGCTGCGCGCCATCGCCGTGCCGGGCGCGCAGCGCGCCAAGGCCGCCCCCACGGTGCCGACCTTCGCCGAGCAGGGCTACAAGGACGACATGTTCATGCTCATGGCGCCGACCTCGCTGCTGGTGCCGGCCAAGACGCCCGACGCCATCGTCGAGAAGCTCAGCCGCGAAGTCGCTGCCGTGGTGAAGCAGCCCGAGGTGCAGCGCCGCATCGAGGACATGGGCGCCGAGCCCATCGGCAACACGCCGGCCGAAGCCTCGGCGGCCTACAAGGCGTTCCTGCCCGTGTCGCTGAAGCTCACGCGGGCCACGGGTGTCACGCTGGATTGATGGCGCCGCTTCTCGAGAAGCGTGCACCACCCGCGTCCCGATTTCGAGCCCCGGGTGCAGACCCCGCAGCACGTCGCCGCGGTCGTTGCCATGCGGAACAGATGCCGCAGGGCTTTCCGAGCATCGCGTCCCTGCGCAAGACACGCATGACCACCGCAGACATCGCCGACCGCTTCGACTACAGCGACGCCGCGAACTTCAGGCATACCTTCGTGCGCTGGACCGGCACGAGTCCGCACGCGTACCGCGTCACCTCGGTGGCGTACGGAGGCAGCGCGCTCTTCAGTCTTCCGCAGTGATGCGGTGCAGCTTGGGCAGGTCGACCACGGTGATCAGGCGATAGCCCTCGTTGCAGCCGAGCACGCCCTCGTCCTTCAGCTGCGCCAGCTCCTTGCCGATGGTCTGCCGCGACACGCCCAGCATGTTCGCCAGGTCGGTCTGCGAAATGCGCAGCTCGGTGTCGTGCGGGCTCCCGCTCTCATCGCCGTAGCGATACACCATGTTGAGCAGCGTGATCGCCGTGCGCCGGCGCACCGAGCCCAGCACCTGGTCCTGCAGGATCTCGGCGCTCATGCGATAGCGCCGCAGCATGGTCTGGGCGATGCTGCGCCACAGCACCGGCTCCGCATCGAGGATGCGCCGCATGGCGGCACCGGGGATGTGGATGATGTGCGAATCGGCGCGCGCATCGAAGGCGAAGATGGGCTGCATGTCGTCGATGAGATGCACCATGCGCGTGATCTGGCCGGCCCCGAGCACCGAGAGGATGTACTTGTCGCCGGCCGCGTTGGTGGCCGCGATCTCGATCGAGCCCGACACGATCACGAACACCTCCCGCTGGTGGTTGCCGCGACTCACGAGCGGCGTGCGGCGCCGGTAGTGCCTGGCGCGCGCGGCGTTCGCCAACTCGCGCAGCCGGTCTTTCGGCCAATCGAGAAACACCGCGCACGTGCTCAGCCCGTGCTCGATCTCTTCCCTTGTGCTCTGCGATACGGGTTGCGGGTATTCCATGGGATGACTCAGCAAAAACTGTTGCCTGGTTGACGGATTCGAAGAGCAGCGATTCCTATCATAGGACTGGCCAATCAAAGAACAACGAGGAACTCCCTAAGTGAGACATGCACGTTCCCTGCCTGCACGCCTGCCGCTGTTTTGCAGCACCGCGGCGCGTTCGTTGATCCGGCTTCTTGCGTCGCCCATGCGACGCGATGCGCGAACGACGAGACCCCTGCGCAGCATGCGCGGCTCGCGCGACGCGATGCGAATGCCGTGATGCACGGCCACACGCCCTGCGCGCGCGGCTAGAAGCCGCCCCCTTTTTCCCGAAGTCCCCGAAGGGCACCCGCCCTTCGGAACACCCGAGCCCTGGAACGCAGCGATGCGCACCAGCGGACTCGTTCATCCCTGAAGAAGCAAGCAAAGCAAGACCTGCCATGAAACATCACTCCCTGGCCGCATTGGCTCTCCTCACCGCCGCCGGTACCGCGTCGGCGCAATCGTCCGTCACGGTGTTCGGCATCGTCGACGTCGGCATCAGCCGCTACACGTCCAAGAGCACGTACCACAGCCCCAACCCCTTCGCGCTGCCGCCGGCGAACGCCGCGGGCGGCAGTGCGAAGACGAGCCAGACCGCGCTGTCGAACTCGGGCTATGCGGGCAGCCGCGTCGGCTTTCGCGGCACGGAGGACCTGGGGGGCGGCCTGGCGGCGAGCTTCTGGCTGGAGTCGGGCATCACCAACGACGACGGCGCCAAGGGCATCACCAACTTCAACCGCCGCTCGACGATGAGCCTGTCGGGCCCGTTCGGCGAACTGCGCCTGGGCCGCGACTACGCCGCGACCTTCTGGAACGACACCGTCTTCGATCCCTTCGGCACCAACGGCGTGGGCACCAACCTCATCGCCAATATCAACAGCCGCATCGCCGCCATCGCCGGCCCCGGCTCCGTCGTGGCCGCGACCGACAACTACATCCGCACCGGCAACTCGATCGGCTACTTCCTGCCGCCGAACCTGGGCGGCGTCTACGGCCAGCTGCAATACACGCTGCACGAGAACACCCAGCGCAGCGACCAACCCGGCACGCCGTCGGCCAAGGGCCGCTACGTGGGCGGCCGCCTGGGCTATGCCAGCGGGCCGCTCGACATGGCCATCGCCTACGGCCAGAGCACGGCCGCCGACAGCACCACGCTCAACGCGCTGGGCATCGCGACCGCCACGCAGGAGCGCAAGATCAACGCGCTGAACCTGGGCGCGTCGTACAACTTCGGCCCCGCCAAGCTGTTCGCCGAGGTCTCGCGCGTGCAGGACAAGAACGAGACGGGCACGCTGCAGAACCTGCCGGGCCTGACGGTTCCGTTCATGAACACCGCCACGCGCAAGGACAAGTACAACGGCTACATGCTGGGCGTGACCGTGCCCGTGGGCCCGGGCCTCATCCGCGCGTCGTACGCCTCGGTGAAGTACAAGAACGGCGCGCCGGCCGCGACCGACCTGAACAGCCTGCTGTGGGGCCTGAACGGCAACCGCGACACCACGGCCAACCAGATCTCGCTGGGCTACGTGCACAACCTGTCCAAGCGCACCGCGCTGTATGCCTCGGTGTCGCGCATCCGCATCAAGGACGGCTGGAACAACCCCGGCGTGATGGGCGCCATCACCGGCGGTTCGGCCGCCTACCTCGCGGGCGGCACCGCGCAGGCCGCGGGCTGGGCGCCGCGCTCGTCGATGGGCTACGACTTCGGCATCCGCCATGCGTTCTGAGCGCATGCGAAAGGAGGTACCCATGGCCTTGAAACACCTGTCGCCGCTGCTCATCGCGGCCCTGCTCGCGGGCGGATGCGCCACGCCGCCCGCGCCGACCACCTCGCCGGCCGACGTCGGCGAAACACGCCCGGGGTCGGGCTATCTCAAGGGCTACCTGGCCTCGGCCGAGATGCCCGACAGCCTGGCGCTGCTGCCGCCGCCGCCCGAGGCGAATTCGGCCGCGCTGGCGGCCGACGTCGCCGCGTTCCGCAGCCTCACCGCGCTGCAGGGTTCGCCGCGCGGCGCGCTCGCGGTGCGCGATGCCAACCTGCGCTTTCCGGAGGCGGCCTCCACCTTCTCCTGCGCGCTGGGCGTGCGCATCTCCGAGCAGCAGACGCCGCACCTGAACATGCTGCTGCGGCGCACGCTGGCCGATGCCGGCGGCGCCACCTACAAGGCCAAGGAGAAGTACCAGCGCACGCGGCCCTTCGTGGCACTGAAGGCCGCCAGCTGCACGCCGAAGGAAGAGGCGCACCTGGCCAAGGACGGCTCCTACCCCTCCGGACACTCGGCGCTGGGCTGGGCCTGGGCGCTGGTGCTGACGGAGCTCGCACCGGAGCGCGCGGACGCGCTGCTGCAGCGCGGCCGTGCCTTCGCGCAAAGCCGCGGCATCTGCGGCGTGCACTGGCGCAGCGACATCGAGGCGGGACGCCTGATCGGCGCGGCCACCGTGGGCCGTCTGCATGCCAACCCGGTGTTCACGGCGCAGATGGGCGCGGCGAAGAACGAGATCGCGCAGGCACGCAGCCGCCCGGACAGCGCCCCGCCCGCGGCCGACTGCGCGGCCGAGGCGAATGCGATCGCGGGCTCCGCGGCGCTGACGCCCTGAGCGCGCGCCGCGCCCCCCCTCGACCACCTCGCCCACGGCCAGCGTGTGTGCGGGTTGTCGAGGGGAACGCTGCGTGTGCGAAGCGGGTAGCCTCGCCAACTCCAACCACTCCAAGGAGACCTCGCATGCGCCATCGTTCCGTTCTGTCATGGGGTGCCGCGGCCTCGGCGGTCGCGCTCCTCGCTGCATGCGGCGCCATGTCTTCGGGCAAGGACGCCAACCCGATGAGCTTCTTCATCACGAGTGCCAACCCTGGCAAGGGCGGCGACCTCGGCGGCCTGGCCGGCGCCGACCGCCAGTGCCAGGCGCTGGCCGCGAGCGCCGGTGCGGGCGGCAAGACCTGGCGTGCCTACCTGAGCGCCACCGAAGCGGGCGGCCAGCCGGCCGTCAACGCACGCGACCGCATCGGCGCCGGGCCGTGGCGCAACGCCAAGGGCGTGGTCGTGGCCACCAGCGTGGCCGACCTGCACAGCGCGAACGCCAAGCTCGGCAAGGACACCTCGCTGACCGAAAAGGGCGAGGTGGTCTCCGGCTTCGGCGACCCGGTCAACCGGCACGACATCCTCACCGGCTCGCGCCCCGACGGCACGCTCGCACCGGCCGCCGCCGGCAAGGACACCACCTGCGGCAACTGGACGCGCAGCGTCGACGGTTCGGCCATCGTCGGCCACCACGACAAGAAGGGCACGAACCCCGACCCGGTCGCCAACGCCTCGTGGAACGCCTCGCACGGCACGCGGGGCTGCAGCATCGACCAGCTCAAGCAAAGCGGCAGTGCCGGCCTGATGTACTGCTTCGCCGTGAACTGAGCCCGCAGGGCGGCGCCCCGGCCCGTGTGTCGATACACGGGCGGGCGCGCTGCGATGTGCCACAGACGACCCATCGGAGGACTTCATGATCCAAGCCACCCAGCCCCTTCGTGCAGCGCCGCGGCGCCTGCTTCTTTGCCTGGGTGCCGCGGCACTCGGCCTGAGCGCCTTCGGGGCAAGCCCCGCGTGGGCACAGACGGCCTGGCCCAGCAAATCGATCACGCTGCTGATCGGCTTCCCGCCCGGCGGGCAGACCGACTTCGCCGGCCGCGTGTTGACGAACGGCATGCAGGGCGCGCTCGGCCAGCCCGTGGTCATCGACAACAAGGCCGGCGTGAACGGCAACATCGCGTCCGTCGAACTCATGAAGGCGCCACCGGACGGCCACAAGCTGCTGGTGGGCAACGGCTCGATGACGATCATGCCGCACGTGTACACCAAGCTCGGCATCGTCGATCCGCAAAAGATGACACCCATCGGCATCATGCTGCAGTCGCCGCTGGTGCTGGTGGTGCCCGCCACGTCGCCGATCAAGACCTACGCGCAGTTCGCCGAAGAAGTGAAGTCGCGTGCCAAGAGCGGCAAGGGCATCGACTACGGAACGGGGGGCGCAGGCTCGCTGATCCACGTCACCATGGAACTGCTGCGCGAGCGCTTGGGCAACCCGGCGATGAACCACGTTCCCTACAAGGGCAGCAGTCCGGCGATGGTCGACCTGATGGCCGGGCGCCTCGACGCCATGTTCGACGCCACCTCCGTCGTCGCCCCGTTCGTGAAGTCGGGCCAGCTGCGGCCCCTGCTGGTGACCAGCGACAAGCGTTCGCCGATGCTGCCCAACGTGCCCACCGCCGCGGAAAGCGGCATCAAGGACTTCAGCATCATCTCCTTCATCGGCCTGTACGGGCCGCCCGGGTTGAGCCCCGAGGTCGTGAAGAAGGCCAACAGCGCGATGAACGCGGCACTGAAGGAGCCGAACGTCGTCAAGAGCATCGTCGATCGCGGGGACGAGCCCGGTGGCGGCTCGCCCGAGCAGCTCGGCGCGATGACCCGCGACCAGTACAAGATGTGGGGCGCCGTCGTGAAGGCGAACAACATCACGGCCGACTGAGCTTCGGCCCCGCGCCGCGCATCAGGCGCTGAGCACTTCGCGCAGGTGCTCGACGAACGCGCGCGCCGCATCGGGCAGGCGCCGCCCCGCCATGCTCTGCACCTCGAAATGCCGCTCGTTCATCTCGCGGTCGCGCAAGGCACGCGCCACGATCGTGCCGTTCTCGAGCTGCTGGCGCAGCGCGAGTTCGCCGCAGAAGGTCACGGCCTGGCCGTGCGCCGCGTAGTGCACCAGCGGGTAGAGATGGTCGCTGGTCAATGCCGCCTCGAGCGGCAGGCGCTGACGGGCGCAGCTGATGTTGAGCAGCTGGCGCAGCGTCGACGTGGGCGCCGGCAGCGCGAGCGGGTAATGGACCACCTGCGCCAGCGACACCTGCCGCCGCTCGGCCAGCGGATGCGAAGGCGCCATGACCGCGCACACGGGCGAGGGGTGCCGGATCTCGACGTCCAGGCCGTGCTCCGAGCCCAGGCTCACCGTCACGCCGAGGTCGACCAGGCCTTCGCGCACGCGGCGCGCCACTTCGCGCTGCACGCACATGTCGAGCGAGAAACGGATGCCGGGACAGCGCGCCTGGAACGCCGCCACCAGGGCCGGCAGGAACTCGTAGGCAAAGCCCTCGGTCGCGGCCACGCGCACCTCGCCCTTGCGCAGGCCGCGCAGCGCGAGGATGTCATCGGTCACGCGCTCGATGTCGAGCCAGGCCCGGCGCGCATGCGCCGCCAGCAGCTCGCCGGCTGAGTTGAGCGCCATGCCGCGGGCGCGGCGCTCGAACAGGAGGGTGTCGAGTTCGCGCTCGATTCGGCCGATCTGGCGGCTCACGGCCGACGGCGCCACGTTCAGCCGCACGGCCGCCTCGGTGACCGAGCCGACGCGCGCCACCTCCAGGAAGTAGCGCATCGACTCCTCCTGGAGCACGCGCTGGTTGATCGGGCGTTCGGTGCGCGCCCCGGTGCGGACGGGGGCGGGAGGCTTGGAAGTGGGAGATTTCATCGGCGTGGTCTGCGTTGCGCCAGCAGCAACGCAACCTTCCAATCATTGTGCTTGCTACACCGCAGGGCGTGCCCCAGCATTTCCCCTCCCCCTCTCTCCTCTTCGCTCTACTGAAGGACCTGTCAATGAACGCTCCCCGTTCGCAAGCGCCGCAGCGGCGCTGGTGCTGTGCCGTCCTCGCGGGCCTGGCCGCCTGCCTCGGCACGGCCCTGCCCGCGATGGCACAGGCGCAGGCTCAATTGGCCTACCCGACGCGCCCCGTCACGCTGGTGGTGCCGTACCCGCCCGGCGGCAGCGCGGACACGGTGGGGCGCCTGGTCGGCCAGCGCCTGTCGGAGGAACTGGGGCAGCCGGTGCTCGTCGACAACCGCCCCGGTGCCGGCACGGCGGTCGGCGCCGCGTTCGTGGCCAAGGCATCGCCCGACGGCTACACGCTGCTGCTCGGCTCGGGCTCGACCCTCACGATGAACCCAGCCATCCGCCCGAACCTGCCCTACGACGCCCTGGGCAGCTTCGAGCCGGTCGCGATCGTCGCGCGCATTCCGCTGATCCTGCTGGCCAACAAGAACGTGCCCATCGGCAACGTCAAGGAGTTCGCCAGCGCGGTGCGCGCGGCGCCCGACAAGTACTCGTACGCGTCCTTCGGCACGGGCACGTCCTCGCACTTCACCGGCGAGATCATCCTGCAGGCGGTGGGCGCGAAGATCATGCACGTGCCCTACCGGGGCAGCGCACCGGCCATGACGGACCTGATCGGTGGCCAGGTGCCGTTCTCGGTGGACACCGTCACCGCCGCCATTCCGCAGCTCAAGGGCGGCAAGGTCAAGGCGATCGCCGTGACCACCCGGCAGCGCTCCTCGCAGCTGCCGCAGGTCCCGACCTTCGCCGAGGCGGGCTACCCCGAGGTCGATGCCGACACCTGGATCATGGTCGTGGCGCCGAAGGGCACTCCGGCGCCGGTGCGCGAGCGGCTGGAGAAGACGCTCGCCAAGATCGTCGCCACGCCCCAGGCCCAGGCGGCCCTGCAGGCCCAGGGCGCGGAGCCGGCTTTCGCTGGCGCCGCCGCCTCGCTCGCGCAGATCGAACGCGAACTTCCACTCATGCGCGCCGTGGCTCGGCGCGCCAACATCCAGGCCGACTGAGTGCGGCACATTCCGAAAGCCATGACCCAAACTTTCTCTTCTTCCTCCTCCGAGCTCGTCGAACTCTCCGCCGTGGAGCTGCGACGGCTGATCGGCACGCGCGCCCTCTCGCCGGTCGAGCTGCTCGAGGCCTGCATCGCGCGCATCGAACAGCTCAACCCCTTCGTCAACGCCGTGACCGCCACCTGCTACGAGCGCGCCCGCGCCGAGGCCCGCGCCGCGGAGCGGGCCGTGAAGAGCGGCGAGCCGCTGGGCCTGCTGCATGGCCTGCCGCTGGGCGTGAAGGACCTCGAGCCGACGGCGGGACTGCTGTCCACCATGGGTACGCCCGCCTTGCGCAACCATGTGCCGTCGAACGACATCGAGCTGGTGCGCCGCCTGCGCGCCGCCGGCGCGATCGTGGTGGGCAAGACCAACGTGCCCGAGATGGGCGCCGGCGCCAACAGCCGCAATCCGGTCTGGGGGGCCACGGGCAATCCCTTCGACCCCAACCTCAACGCCGGCGGTTCGTCGGGCGGTTCGGCCGCGGCGCTCGCGCTGGACATGCTGCCGGTGTGCACCGGCTCCGACACCGGCGGGTCGCTGCGCATCCCGGCCGCCAAGTGCGGCGTGGTGGGCCTGCGGCCGTCGCCGGGCATCGTGCCCAGCGTGCGCAAGAGCCTGGGCTGGTCGCCGATCTCGGTGGTCGGTCCGATGGGGCGCGATGTGGCCGACGCCTGCTTCCAGCTCGCGGCCACGGCGGGCCCGCATCCGGGCGATCCCTTGAGCTATCCGCTGGATGCGGCGGCCTTTGCGCGGCCGGCGCCGCTGGACCTGTCGCGCCTGCGCGTGGCCTGGACCACCGACTTCGGCCTGTGCGATGTCGACCCGTCGATCCGCCGGACGATGCACGACCGCATGGCCGCCATGCGCGGGCTCTTTGCGGCTTGCGACGAGGTGCGCTTCGACCTGGGCGAGGTGCACCGCTGTTTCGACGTGCTGCGCGCGGAGGCCTTCGTCGCCGGCATGCGCGAAACCTACGAACGCGCCCCCGAGAGCCTGGGCCCGAACCCGCGCAGCAACTACGAGATGGGCGCGCGCATGAGCCTGCCGGACGCGGCCTGGGCGCAGACGGAACAGACGCGCATCCTCCAGCGCTTCCAGAAGGTGTTCGAGAACTACGACCTGGTGCTCTCGCCCACGACGCCGGTATCGCCCTTTGCCTGGACGCAGTCGTATGCGCTGCAGATCGACGGCCGCCCGCAGGAGAACTACTACCGCTGGCTCGCACTGACCTACGTCGTGACGCTGACCACGCACCCTGCGATCAGCCTGCCGTGCGGCACCGACGAGCGCGGCATGCCCTTCGGCCTGCAGGTGGTGGGTCGCTTTCGCGGCGACCTCGCGCTGCTGTCGGCCGCGCAGGCGATGGAACAGGCCTTCGCCCCCGATCCGCGGCTGCGCCGGCCGCGGCCCGATCTCGCACGCCTTTGCAAGGCCGAGCCGGCCCTCGACTCGATCGTGACCGCGCCGCCCGACGACCGGCACGCCAGCGTGCCCACCGACGGCGCCCCGGCACCGGTCGTCTGAGGTCCGCGCCGCGTCAGACGCTTCGCTTCAGCAAGGTGGCCAGAAGCGCCAGGGCCCCGGTCAGCTCGTCGAAGCCGGGGCCGCCCAGGCAGATCCGCAGGCCACTCGCCTTGTCCTTCGGGTTCGCCATCAGGGTCTGCGGCGGGGTCAGCTTCACGCCGGCTTGCGCCGCCGCGGCCACGACGCCCTCGGCCGCATCGCGTCGCATCGGCAGCCAGACGTTGTAGGCATCGGGATGCCAGACCAGTTCGCCGGCACCGAGCAGCGAGACGGCCAGCCTGGAACGCCGGCGGGCCTCGTGGCGCAGATCACGCTGGACCGAGGCGACCACGCCGGTGGCCAGCCATTCGTCGACCACCGCGCAGGAGAACGCCGACGGCGCCATGGGCACATCCTGCAGAAGGTCCTGCGCGGGGCCGCACAGGCCGGGCGGCAGTGCCAGCACGCCGACCTGCAACCCCGGCCCGAGCGACTTGGAGAGTCCGTTCACATGCAACGCGATGTCGGGCGCCAATGTGGCCAGCTGGGGCAAGCCGTCGGAGGCCGCCGCATACACGCCGTCTTCGATGATCCAGGCGCCCGCGCGGCGGCACACCGCCACGATGGCGCGCCGTCGCTTCGCGCTCATCGTGGCCGTCGTCGGGTTGTGCAGCGTCGGGGTGAGGTAGACCGCCGTGCCTCCGGCGGGCGCCGCGCCGTCGAGCGCCTGTGCGAGCGCCTGCGGCACCATCCCTTCCGCGTCCATCTCGACGCCCTGGATGCGACACCCCTTGCGCCGGGCCAGCGCGAGGGCGCCGGGGTAGGTGATCCGTTCGGTGAGCAGCACGCCTTGCCGCCCGCACACCAGGTCGAAGGCCAGCGACAGCGCCTGGCGCGCGCTGCTGGTCAGGACCAGCTGCGACGGATCGACCACCAGGCCGATCGTCTCGAGCCAACGGGCAAGAACGCGGCGATGTTCCAGGTGCCCGCCGGGCGGCGCGTACAGGTTGAAGTGATCCGCGTCGATCTTGCGCGCGATGCCCGTCAATGTTCGCGCCAGCACGCGCGCACCGAGCGCGGCCGGCGGCGCATTCGACGACAGATCGATCTGCCGGTCGCCGTGCGCCTGATGGATCGCCACGAAGGTTCCCCGGCCCTTGACGCTGCGCGTCAGGCCCCTGCGCTCCAGCATGGCATAGGCCTTCGTCACGGTGCCCAGGCCGATCTGCAGCGTCTTCGCCAGGTCCCGATGCGCAGGCAGACGATCGCCGCCCGCGAGCCGCCCCTCGACGATGTCGTCGGCCAGGGCCAGCACCACCCGCTCGGTGGCATTCGTGCCGTTGCTGGCCAGACGGGGCGTCCAGGAGGATCGAAGGAGCACGGGCGCGGCCTCGCAAATAAAAGTGTCATGTGACACTTTTTGAATATTCCAATAGTGTAACTTTCACCCCTCGGCCTCCGGAAGGCGGGCCGCTGAAGACACCCTTTGGTTTTGGAGCACCCGCATGGCCGTCAGCCAGATCGCACTCGTCTACGGGACGTACCTCATCGCCACCGCCAGCCCGGGGCCGAGCAACATGGCCATCATGGGCACCGCGATGCGCGACGGCCGCCGCCCTGCGCTCGCGCTTGCGGCCGGTGTTGTCACGGGCTCGCTCTTCTGGGCGATCCTGGCGGCGACCGGTGTTTCCGCGGTCCTGACCGCGTATGCGCAGGCACTCGTCGTACTCAAGATCGCAGGCGGCCTCTACCTGCTGTACCTGGCTTTTCGCGCGGGCCGGTCCGCCATGCGACCTGGCGCCGACGCGGTGAAGAAGAACAGCGCGGAACGCGGTGCATTGCGCTACCGCACCCTCTACCGCCAGGGCGTGCTCATGCACATCGGCAACCCGAAAGCGATCATGTCGTGGATCGCGATCATCTCGCTCGGCGTGCGCCAGGACACACCCGCCGGCGGGTTGCCGGCGATCGTGGGCGGTTGCGTGCTTCTCGGCATCATGGTGTTCGGCGGCTACGCGATCGTCTTCTCCACCGCATCGATGATCGCGCTGTATGCGCGGCTGCGACGCTGGATCGAAGGCGTGCTCTCGGCGGTGTTCGCGGCCGCGGGGCTGAAGCTGCTGGTCTCGCAGAATTGAATCCAATGAATCCCTGCGAAAGACCACGCTCATGAGCATCACCGTCCACATGGTCGACGTCTTCGGCGCCGGCCCGCTCTCGGGCAATCCGCTGGCGGTCGTCACCGGCGCCGACGCCCTCGCCACGCACGACATGCAGCAGCTGACGCGCTGGTTCAACCTCTCGGAAACCGCGTTTGTCTTCGCACCCACGCACCCGGAGGCGGACTACCGCGTGAGGATCTTCACCCTGGACCGGGAGATGCCTTTTGCCGGGCACCCCACGCTCGGCAGCTGCCACGCCTGGCTGTCGGGCCCGGGCGCGCCCAGGCAACAAGCCACAGTGATCACGCAGGAGTGCGGCGCGGGGCTGGTCCAGATCCGGCGCGATCAGGGACGGCTCGCGTTCGCCGCGCCACCGCTGATCCGCTCGGGTGCGCCGACCCCGGCCGAACTCGAGGACGCACGGCGGCTGCTGGGTATCGAAGCCGACGACATCCAGGACGCCGCCTGGATCGACAACGGTCCCGGCTGGCTGGGAATCCGGCTGGCCTCGGCCGAGAAGGTGCTGTCTCTGGAGCCGGCCCGGCGCTGGCCCACGCGCATCGACGTCGGCGTGGTCGGCCCTCATGCCGAGGGCGGCGATGCGGCCTTCGAAGTGCGCGCCTTCTTCACCGACCATCTGGGCGCCATCGTCGAAGACCCCGTCACGGGAAGCCTCAATGCCTCGCTCGCGCAGTGGCTCTTCGCCACGGGCGTGGCACAAGACGACTACGTCGCCGCGCAGGGCACACGCCTGGGCCGGCAGGGCCGCATCCACCTGACCCGCGACGACGCCGGCCAGGTCTGGGTCGGCGGCGACACGCGCACGCACGTCAAGGGCGAACTGGACGGCCTTTGATCCGTTCACGCAAGGCCTGCACAGACTTCACTCTGACTTCACCTGCGTTGCGCACACTACGTTTCGACAGCGGTTCGGCGCTGGTAGAGGCAAGGGGAAGAAAAAAATAGCTCAGGGAAACGCCTCGATGCCGACCGCTGTCACCTTTCATCGCCCATCGAGAAAGGCGCAGGCGCACTCATTGCAAGAAAGGGCCACGGGCCAAGGATTACCATCGGCCGGGCGCACGCCGCGCCTCCCACGCCCATGACCGTCGCCACCGCCCC
>NZ_JBWKYF010000026.1:0-85148 GCF_059423605.1 Variovorax sp. GW460-12-1-14-LB1 | reverse complement strand
GCCGTCAAGCCGCCCGAGCCGGCGCCCGCCCCTGCGCCCGACATCGCGCTGGAGCGCGAGAAGAAGCTCAAGGAACAGAAGGCGCAGAAGGAGCGCGAGCTCGAGCAGCAGCGCGTGCAGCAGCAAAAGAAGAAGGAGCTCGAGGCCAAGGAGCGCGCCGAGGACGAAGCCGAGCGCAAGAAAGAGCAGCAGAAGAAACTGGCCGAGCAGAAGAAGCAGCAGGAAGCCGAGGCCAAGCAGGCCGAAGCGAAGAAGGCGGAGGCGGCCGCCAAGCAGGCCGCCGCCGACCGCGCTGCTACGCTCAAGCGCATGCAGGGCCTGGCAGGCGCCAGCGGCGGCGACGATGCCAAGGGCAACGCCCAGCGCTCGTCCGGCCCGTCCAGCGGCTATGCCGGCCGCATCGCCGCCGCCGTGCGCCCGAACATCACCTTCCCCGATGCCGACAGCGTGAACGGCAACCCCGAGGCCGAGTTCGAAGTGCGGCTGGCACCCGACGGCACCATCGTCGGCGTCAAGCTCGCCAAGTCCAGCGGCCTGCCGGCCTGGGACGAAGCCGCCGAACGCGGCCTGCGCAAGACCGACAAGCTGCCGCGCGACACGGACGGGCGCATCTTCCCGTCGCTCATCGTCACGCTCAAGCCCAAGCGTTGACCCCCGCAATCACCCACATCGTGGGTGATTGCAAGCGACACCACCCGCTCGTTTAGGATCGTCGGCAACTCATTGTTGCTGGCGCTCCTGACATGGTCGACTCTTTCCCTGCCGTTCGCCTCCAAGACCTGACGCCGCTGCCCTACCAGCAGGCACTGGCCGCTCACCTTCAGGCGAACGAACCCGAGGCCTGGCGCTGGGCCGCCTCCGCCGAAGCGCGCGAAGAACACACGGCCGCCATGCGCGCCGAACTGCTGCGCAGCGCCTACCGGCTCGACGCCGAAGCACACCCCGACCTGCATGCCGATGCCACCCTGGCCGCGCAGCGCCTGGGCGTCACGGCGCGCATCACGCTCTACCAGGCCCCGTCCGGCGACGGCGCGGCCATGAACGCCGCGATCTACGTCGTGCCGGGCGAGGCGCACATCGTGCTCTCGGGCCCGCTGCTCGAAAAGCTGCAGTCGCCCGAGCGCCAGGCCGTGCTCGGCCACGAGCTGGCGCACTACCTGCTGTGGGAGCGCGACGGCGGCAAGCACCACGTCGTCGATCGCCTGCTGCACGCCACCGCGGCCGACCCGCGCGCCGACGCGAGCCACCTGCAGGCCGCGCGGCGCCATGCGCTGTACACCGAGGCCTTTGCCGACCGCGGCGGCTGCGTGGCCTGCGGCGCGCTCGAGCCCGCCGTGAGCGCGCTCATCAAGATCGAGACCGGCCTCACGCAGGTCAATGTGGCGAGCTACCTCGCGCAGGCCGAGGAAATCTGCGCCGATCCCGGCAACAAGGCATTGCAGACGCGCGGCGTGAGCCACCCCGAGGTGTTCGTGCGCGCCCGCGCGCTGCGCCTGTGGGCCGGCCGCGAGCACGATGCCGACGAATGGCTGGCCGCGGCGCTCGAAGGCCCGCTCGACCTGTCCACGCTCGACATGCTCGGCCAGCAGCGCGTGAGCGCGCTCACGCGCGGCACCCTGGCGCAGCTGCTGCAACGGCCCGTGCTGCAGTCGGACTCGCTGCTGGCGCACGCACGCCGCTTCTTCCCCGACTTCACGCCGCCCACCTCGGCCATGCCCCCGCCCGAACCCGCGCCCACCGGCCTGCACGACTACCTGGCCAGCGTGCTGGTCGACTTCGTCGCCGCCGATCCCGAGATGGACGACGTCACCCTCGCCGCCGCGCTGGGCCTGGCCGATGCGCTCGGCTGCGACACGCCCTTCGAACAGCGCGTGCTGAAGGACCTGGGTCTGTCCAAGCGCAACTTCACCCGCGTCAAACGCGACGCCGCCGCCCTGCTCGACAAGGCCGCCACATCTTCTTCGCAGGCCGCCGCCGCATGACCCTCGCTCCCGCCCCGCTCCTGCAACTGCTCGCCACCGCCGAGGCCCATGGCGGCCTGCAGACCGACGACGTGCTCAAGCTCGTGCTGCCGCTGCTGCGCGAAGTCTCGGCCCTGCACGAACTCGGCAACGTCGCCGCGCTCGGCAACGCCTTCGCCTACCGCGTGACCGACGCGCCCGCCGAACCCGCGCTGGCACTCGCGCAGCCTGAAGGCACCGCGCCGCGCCGCCATCCCGAGGCCATCGCGCCGCTCGAACAGCCTGCCGCCTCGGTGCTGCGCGTGGTCGGAGAAACGCGCCTGACCGTCGATGCCGAGGCCGGTGTCGCCCTCGAGAACCTCGCGGTGATGCCCGACGCCGGCCCCGACACCGTGCCCGCGCGCCCCGTCTACCTGCCCGGCTACACCGCGTGGGAACTGCGCCTGGGCCATCACGACGCGCTCGGCGACATCCTGTGCCTGGGCCAGGTCCTGGCCAGCCTGTCGTGCGGGCTCGACTTCACCGACGGCGACGACCTGACCCGCTTTGCCACGCACCGCGGCAACCTGTTCGAGCTGAACCGCCGGCTGCACCCGGTGGTGGCCGCCGTGATCTTCGAGATGACCGCGCTCGACCGCCACGAGCGCGCGCGCGACCTGCCCTCGGTCATCCGCCGCCTCGAGACCTACCGAGACCAGCCGGTCGACCTCGGCCTGGACCGCATCGCGCCCGCCCGCGACGGCGCAGGCCAGCGCCGCCAGGCGATCCAGCTGCACCTGCGCGACCGCCTGTTCGACCTGTCGCGGCGCAACCGCCTGCTGTACTTCAAGCCGACGCAGGCGCATGTGAACCTCACCGTCGCCAGCGTGCCGCTGGTGGTCGACCTCAACAGCATCCGCACCGACCAGCTGTGCGTGTGGGACGGCCGCTTTGCCGCCGATATCGCCAGTTGCGACCCCGTGCCGCTCGCGCGCTGGCTGCGCTTCGAAGACCAGCCCTACCTGCCCGGCGCGCTCGACCGCATCCTGCAGGAGGCGCGGCGCGACCGGGCCGAGTACGGCTTCTCGCAGCTGTCGCTGGTGATCGCCTTCCTGCGCTGGCACAACCTCAAGGAGGGCGAAGCCGAACGCGCCGAGCGCATCGCCTCGCCGCTGCTGATGCTGCCGGTGGAGCTGACGCGCAAGAAAGGCGTGCGCGACCAGTACCTGCTCGAAGCCTCGGCCAGCGAGGCGCAGGTGAACCCCACGCTGCGCCACCACCTGCGCCAGCTCTACGGCATCGCGCTGCCCGAGACGGTCGACCTGCGCGAGACCTCGCTCGAGCAGTTCCACGCGCAGCTGTCGGCGCAGATCGCGCAGAGCGAACCCGGCGTCCAGCTGCGGCTCGTGAAGCAGCCCGAGATCGCCGTGATGCACCAGCGCGCGCGCCAGCGGCTCGAGCAGTTCAAGCGCCGCACCCGCGTGCGATCGCCCTCGGCGGTGCCGGTGGCCGCGCAAGACTTCAGCTACGCCCAGGACGACTTCCGCCCGCGCGGGCTGCAGCTGTTCCATGCGCGCGTGCGCCCCGTGCCGCTGCCGGTGCGCGAGGCCGTCGGCGGCGCGCCCCAGCCGCGCGCCCCGCAGATGGCGGCCACGGCGGTCGACGACACCGAGCGCAAGACCTTCGCGCTGCGCGAGAGCAGCGGCAACCCCTACCAGTGGGACATCGACCTCACGGCCGTGACGCTGGGCAACTTCAACCACCGCAAGATGTCGCTGGTGCGCGACTACTCGGGGCTGGCCGAATCCGACCTGGCGAGCGAGGCCTTCGACCGCGTGTTCTCGCTGCAGCCGCGCCGCGTCGACGGCGAGACGCCGCCCGCCCTGCCGCTGGCCGACCAGTGGCCCGTGGTGCAGGCCGACGCCACGCAGACCGCCGCGGTGGCGCTGGCGCGCACCGGCACCAGCTACATCATCCAGGGCCCGCCGGGCACGGGGAAGTCGCAGACCATCACCAACCTGATCGCCGACTACGTGGGCCGCGGCCAGCGCGTGTTGTTCGTCTGCGAGAAGCGCGCCGCCATCGACGTCGTGTTCCACCGCCTGCGCCAGCAGGGGCTGGACGAACTGTGCTGCATGATCCACGACTCGCAGGGCGACAAGAAGGCCTTCGTGCAGAACCTGCGCAAGACCTACGAGCTGTGGCTCGAAGCGCCGGGCACGCTGGCGCAGGAAAGCACCGAGCGCACGCAGGTGCTCGACGCCATGGACCTCGACCTGCGCGCGCTCGAACGCTTCGACGCCGCCATGCACGACGTGCCCGAACACATCGCCGTGACGCTGCGCGAGCTGCTCTCGCGGCTGGTGGCGCTCCAGGCCAGCGACCCGTCGCTCACGCCGCTGCAGGCCGAAGCATTGCCCGCCTTCGCGGCCTGGCGCCGGCATGCGGAGCTGGTGTCGCGCCTGCACCTGGCCGTGACCGAGAGCCTGGGCGCGCCCAGCTTCGCGCAGCATGTGTTCGCGCAGCTCGCGCCCTCGCTGCTCGCGCAGGAGAAACCGCTGGCGCGGCTGGTCGAGCGCAGCGAACGCGCCATCGACCTGAGCGCCCCCTGCCGCGACGCGCTGGTCGATGCCTGGCCGCCGCTGGCCGAGGCCGGCGTGCTGTGGCGCGATGCGCTGGCCGTGGTGGCCGATGCGCGCAGCGTCGCCGCACTGGCCGCGCGTGGCCAGCTCGCGCTGCTCGATGCGACGCACCCGAGCAGCCTCGCACTCGGCAATGCCCTGAACGAAAGACGCACGCTGCAGCAGGCGCTCGACGCGCAGCTGCAGCGCACCGCCCACTGGCGCGACAAGCTCTCGCCCGGCGACACCGAAGCTGCCTTGGCGCAGGCCCGCACGCAGCAAGGCTCGCTGCTGCGCTGGCTGCAGCCCTCGTGGTGGCGCCTGTCGGGCGAACTCAAGCGCCGCTATGACTTCGCCGCGCATGCCGTGCGTCCGCAGCCCAGCCAGATCCTCGAAGACCTGCGCGCCGAACAGGCCGCGCGCACCGCGCTCGACCAGCAGGCGGCGCGCCTCGAGGCCGACTACGGCTGCACCGACGCCGAGGCCTTCGCGCAGCAGCTGCAGGCGATGCGCGGCATCGACGCCGGCGCCGGCCTGCGTGCGGCGTTCCAGGCCCACCTGCGCACCGACGCGGGCCGCCGCAGCGTCGAACAGCTCGTCGCCGCCGCGCCGCGCGTCGACACGCTCGATGCCCTCTGGCGCGACCTGCTGCACGACGCCGGCGCGCAACCGCTGGCCGCGCTCGACGCGCTGGCCCGCACGCTGCGCGACCAGGCCGATGCGCTGCCGTCGGTGCTCCAGCCGCTGCAGGAACTGGCCGACGCCGACCCGGCCGTGGCCGCCGCGCTGCGCACCCTGCCGCTGCCGCCCGAGGCCATCGAGTACGCCGTCGCGCGCGAAGGGTTGGAGCGCGTGTACCGCACCGAACGCTGGCTGCCGCGCTTCGACGGCGCCACGCTCGCACGCCATGCGCAGCGCCTGGGCGAAGGCGAACGCAAGCTGCTCGAACGCAATGCGCGCACGCTGGCCGCCGCGGTGCGCCAGCGTTTTCGCGACCATGTGCAAAAGAGCGCTCTGCCCGCCAGCCAGCTCGACGCCGACGGCAAGGTCTTCAAGAAGAGCTACAACGCCGGCCGCCGCGAGCTCGAGCACGAGTTCGGCAAGACCATGCGCTACAAGGCGATCCGCGAACTCGCCAGCGGCGACACCGGCCGCGTGGTGCGCGACATGAAGCCCATCTGGCTGATGAGCCCGCTGTCGGTGTCCGACACGCTGCCGCTCGCGGCCGACCTCTTCGATGTCGTGATCTTCGACGAGGCCAGCCAGATCCCGGTCGAGGAAGCCGTGCCCGCGCTGTACCGTGCGCCGCAGATCATCGTGGTGGGCGACGAGATGCAGCTGCCGCCGACGAGCTTCTTCTCGTCGGGCCGCGACGCCGAGGAAGACACCGTGTCGGTGGCCGGCGACGATGCAGAAAGCGGCGAGGAAGGCGAACGCATCGCCGTCGTGCTCGACGCCGACAGCCTGCTGAACCAGGGCGCGCGCAACCTGCCGGCCACGCTGCTGGCCTGGCACTACCGCAGCCGCTACGAATCGCTCATCGGCTTTTCGAACGCGGCCTTCTACGCGGGCAACCTGTACACCATTCCCGACCGCAGCCTGCCCGCGCCCGAGCGCGGCGAGATCGTGGTGCAGTCGCGCAGCCCGACGGACGAGTCCGTGAAGGCGCAGGTCGACGCCCTGCTCTCGCGCGCCATCAGCTTCCACCGCGTGGCCGATGCGGTGTACGAGAACCGCATCAACGACGGCGAGGCGCGCCACATCGCGCAGCTGGTGCGCGAGCTGCTGCGGCGCGAGACCGGGCGCAGCCTGGGCATCGTGGCGTTCTCGGAAGCGCAACAGGGCGAGATCGAAGAAGAACTGAACGCGCTCGGCGCGGTCGATGCCGACTTCGCGGCGCGGCTGGAGGCCGAGTACGTGCGCGAGGAAGACGACCAGTTCTGCGGCCTCTTCATCAAGAACCTGGAGAACGTGCAGGGCGACGAGCGCGACATCATCATCCTCAGCATCTGCTACGGCCCCAACCCCGAGGGCCGCATGCTGATGAACTTCGGCCCCATCAACCAGCGCGGCGGCGAGAAGCGGCTGAACGTGATCTTCAGCCGCGCGAAGCACCACATGGCGGTGGTCTCGACCATCCGCCACGAGGCGATCACCAACGACCACAACGAAGGCGCGGCGGCGCTGAAGAACTTCCTGCGCTATGCCGAGTGCCTGTCACGCGGCGACGAGGACACGGCGCGGCGCGTGCTCGAAGGCATGAACCCGCTGGCGCGCGGCCACGTGGCGCGGCATGCGCGCACGGACGAGGTCACAGCGCAGATCGCGCAGGCGCTGCGCGCGCGCGGCCATGCGGTGGACGAACAGGTGGGGCAGTCGCGTTTTCGCTGCGACCTCGCGGTGCGCGCATCGGGCCAGGGCCACTATGCGCTGGGCCTCCTCGTGGACGGTGCGGCGCAAGAAGGCACGCGCCACAACGTGCTGGAGCGCTATGTCTCGCGTCCGCGCATCCTCGACGCTTTCGGCTGGCAGGTGATGCAGGTGCTGGCCAAGGACTGGCTGCACGCCCCCGAGGCCGTGCTCGACCAGGTCGAGCAGGCGCTCGGGAAAAAGGCCGGGGTCAGCGCAGGACGGTGATGACGCGCTTGACGTCGAGTTCGGTCTTGCCGGTGAGCCGGTCCTTGTCGAACTCGCCGCTGAGTTCGACGCGCACCTTGTCGTCGATCTTCACGCCCGGCGGGAAGTACTTGGCGTCGATCTCGACCTTCAGGCGGCCCGTGTCGTCGGCAAGGGTGTAGTGCTCGCCACCATCGTGCGAGACGATGAAGCCGCGCACCGTGGCGTGCTGGTCGTCCTGGCCGGTCTCGATCAGCTGCTTGACCGTCAGGTTCGGCACCGAGCTCGGGCCGGCGTACTGGGCCCAGGCCGCGGCCATGGGCAGCGCCACGCCGAACGTCAACGCGGTGGTCTTGAGGATCTTCTTGAAATGCATGCGGTCATTCCTCCTGTGAGTGGCCCAAGGCCAGGTTGCAACAGACTGATGGACCGCGCGCAGGCCCCGAGGTTCCCCGGGGCCGCGCGGCCCGATCAATCGTAGACGACCTGCGCCTTGCCCGCTTCGGCCTGCGCGGTCCAGCTCGCGAGCGCCGCATCGGTCGGGAAGAACTTCGCGCGCTCGCCCAGTTGCAGCTCGACCTGCGCCCCGCCCCGCGCCATCGACAGGCGCACGGGCAGGCCGTGCACGAGGTCACCGACCTCGGTCTGCTCGGTGCGCGCCGGAAAGTCTTTCAAGAGGCGCGCGATCTCTGGCACCTTGCCGTTGACCGCCACGCGCAGGAACTTGCCGAAGCGGCAGCGCGCCGAGGCCAGGTCCCACACCTGCTGCACCTGGAAGCGCGCCTCGAAGCCACCGCGCGCGGGCTGCAGCTTGCCGCTCACGATGACGAGTTCGTCGTCCTTCAGCGTGTTGCGGTTGGCGTTGATGAGCGCCTCGTCGGCCGTGGCGTCGATGGACTCCGACTTGTCGTCCAGCTTGAAGATCGCCAGCCGGCCGCGCTGGCCGTTGATGACGCGGAAGTCGCTCACGATGCCGGCGATGACCTGCGGGTCGCGGCTGTCGAGCAGGTCGCCGATCTCGCGCTTGCAAAAGCGCCGCACCTCGTGCGAAACCTCGTCGAACAGGTGGCCCGACAGGTAGAAGCCCACGGCGGTCTTCTCGAAGGTCAGGCGCTCCTTCACGCCCCAGGGCGTGGCATCGACCAGGTCGGGCTCCTGCGTGGCCGAGCCGTGCTCGCAGTCGCCGAAGATGTCGGCCTGCGAGGCGTTGGCCGCCGTGGCAATGGCGAACTCGAAGGCGCGGTCGACCGAGGCGATGAGCGAGGCGCGGTTCTGCTGGATGGCGTCGAACGCGCCGGCCTTGATGAGCGCTTCGACCGTGCGCTTGTTGATGCGCTGGCGGTCGATGCGCACGCAGAAGTCGTACAGGCTCTTGAACGGCCCGCCCTCTTCGCGCGCCCGCACCACGGCCTCGACCGCGAGCTGGCCCGTGCCCTTCACGGCGCCCAGGCCATACCGGATGATCCGGTTGGTGACGGGCTCGAAGCGGTAGTTGCCGCGGTTCACGTCCGGCGGCTCGAAGGTGATGTTGAAGTTCTTCTGGGCGTCTTCGAACAAGAGCTTGAGCTTGTCCGTGTCGTCCATTTCCACGGTCATGTTGGCGCAGAAGAACTCGGCCGTGTAGTGGACCTTGAGCCAGCCCGTGTGGTACGCCAGCAGCGAGTAGGCGGCGGCGTGCGACTTGTTGAAGCCGTAGCCCGCGAACTTCTCCATCAAGTCGAAGATTTCGTCGGCCTTGTCCTGCACGATGCCGTGCGTGGCCAGGGCGCCCGCGCGGAACTTCTCGCGGTGCTCGGCCATTTCCTCGAGCTTCTTCTTGCCCATCGCGCGGCGCAGCAAGTCGGCGCCGCCGAGCGAGTAACCGCCCAGGATCTGCGCGGTCTGCATCACCTGCTCCTGGTAGACCATGATCCCGTAGGTCTCGGAGAGCATCTCGGCCACGGCCGGGTGCGGGTACTCCACGTCTTCGCGGCCGTGCTTGCGCGCCACGAAGCTGGGAATCAGGTCCATCGGGCCCGGACGGTACAGCGCGTTCAGCGCGATCAGATCTTCCAGGCGCGTGGGCCGCGCGTCCTTCAGCATGCCCTGCATGCCGCGGGATTCAAACTGGAACACGGCCTCGGTCTTGCCGTCGGAGAACAGGCGGTAGGTCGGCCCGTCGTTCAGCGGGATGTTCTCGAACGCGAAGTTCTCCTGGCCCTTGTGGCGCTTCATGATGAACTCGCGCGCGATCTCCAGGATCGTGAGCGTGGCCAGGCCCAAGAAGTCGAACTTCACGAGGCCGATGGCTTCGACGTCGTCCTTGTCGTACTGGCTCACGGCCGATTCGCTGCCGGGCTGCTGGTACAGCGGGCAGAAGTCGGTGAGCTTGCCCGGCGCGATGAGCACGCCGCCGGCGTGCATGCCGATGTTGCGGGTCATGCCTTCGAGCTTCTGCGCGAGCTCGACCAGCATGCGCACTTCTTCTTCCTTCTCGATGCGCTCCGCCAGCTGCGGCTCCATCTCGATGGCGTAGTTGTTCTTGTCGCCCTCGATCTTCTTTTCGGGCGGGTACTGCAGCGTCACCGACATGCCCGGCTTGTTCGGAATCAGCTTGCTGATGCCGTCGCAGAACATGTAGCTCATGTCGAGCACGCGGCCCACGTCGCGGATGGCCGCGCGCGCGGCCATGGTGCCGAAGGTGGCGATCTGGCTCACGGCGTTGCGGCCGTACTTGTCCTTCACGTAGTCGATCACGCGGTCCCGGTTGCCCTGGCAGAAGTCGATGTCGAAGTCGGGCATCGAGACGCGTTCGGGGTTCAGGAAACGTTCGAACAGCAGCTTGTATTCGAGCGGGTCGAGGTCGGTGATCTTCAGCGCGTAGGCCACGAGCGAGCCCGCACCCGAGCCCCGGCCCGGGCCCACGGGGCAGCCGTTTTCCTTGGCCCACTTGATGAAGTCGCCCACGATCAGGAAGTAGCCGGGGAAGCCCATGTTCAGGATCGTGTTGATCTCGAACTCCAGGCGCTCCACGTAGCGTGCCCGTTCGGCCTCGCGCTTGGCTTCGTCGGGGTACAGGTGCTTCAGCCGCACCTCCAGGCCCTCGAACGACTCCTGACGGAAGAACTCGCCGATCGGCATGCGCACGCCTTCGCTGATGAAGGGCGTGGGAAAGTCGGGCAGCTGCGGCTTGCCGAGCACCAGCGTGAGGTTGCAGCGCTTGGCGATCTCGACCGTGTTGGCCAGCGCGCTCGGCACATCGGCGAACAGCGCCTGCATCTCGGCGCTCGACTTGAAGTACTGCTCTTCGGTGAACTTGCGCACGCGGCGCGGGTTGCCGAGGATTTCGCCTTCGGAAATGCACACGCGCGCCTCGTGCGCCTCGTAGTCCTGACGTTCAGCGAACTGCACCGGGTGCGTGGCGACCACCGGCAGCTTCAGGCGGGCGGCGAGCTTCACGGCGGCGATCACGTGCGGCTCGTCTTCGGGGCGGCCGGCGCGCTGCAGCTCGATGTAGAAACGGTGCGGGAACATGCCCGCGAGCTGCAACGCCAGTTCGGCGGCGCGCTCTTCCTGGCCCTGCAGCAGCGGCTGGCCCAGCGGCCCGGCCTGTGCGCCCGACAGCGCGATCAGCCCGCCCTGCAGCTCCTGCAGCCATTCGAGCTTGCAGGCCGCCTGCGACTGGCCGCGGCTCACGTTCTGCGTCCAGGCCCGGGCCAGCAGTTCCGACAGGTTGAGGTAGCCCTCCATGTTCTGCACCAGCAGAATGAGGCGGGTCAGCGCGCCGGGCTCCTTGCCCAGCCCGTCGATGAAGATTTCAGCGCCGATGACGGGCTTGACGCCCTTGCCCCGGCCCTGCTTGTAGAACTTGACCGTCCCGAACAGGTTGTTCAGGTCGGTGATGGCCAGCGCGGGCTGCTTGTCGGCAGCGGCGGCCTTGATGACTTCGTCGATTCGATTCGTGCCATCGACGACGGAAAACTCGGTGTGCAGACGCAGGTGAACAAACATCCGTCGATTGTAGGAAGCGCCACCCCACGATGTGGTGCGGCGATCCCTACAATCCCGCCCCGTGCAAGAGATTTTGAATATCGCCGCCTACAAGTTCGTGGGCATCAACGACAGCCCCGTGCTGCGTGAGACCCTGCGCGAGCGCGCGCAGGCCCTGGGCCTGATGGGCACGATCCTGCTGGCGCCCGAAGGTATCAACCTGTTTCTGGCGGGGACGGCGCAGGCCATCCACGCCTTCCTGGCCGACCTGCGCGCCGACGCGCGCTTTGCCGACCTCGAAACCAAGGAAAGCTGGTCGGCCACGCAGCCCTTCCGGCGCATGCTGGTGAAGCTCAAGCGCGAGATCATCCGCATGGACCACCCCGCGATCCAGCCCGCCGCCGGCCGCGCGCCCGGCGTGGACGCGCCCACGCTCAAGCGCTGGCTCGACCAGGGCCACGACGACGAGGGCCGCGAGATCGTGATGCTCGACACGCGCAACGACTTCGAAGTCGACGAAGGCACCTTCGACGGCGCGATCGACTGGCGCATCACCAAGTTCACCGAATTCCCGCCCGCCCTGAAGGCGCACCGCGCCGACTTCGAAGGCAAGACGGTGGTGAGCTTCTGCACCGGCGGCATCCGCTGCGAGAAGGCCGCCATCCTCATGCGCGAGGAAGGTGTGGAGCACGTGCTGCAGCTCGAAGGCGGCATCCTCAAGTACTTCGAGGACGTGGGCGGCGCACACTACCACGGCGACTGTTTCGTGTTCGACGGCCGCCGGGCCTTGGCGCCCGACCTCAGCGCGCGCGCGTCGGACGCCAGCGCCCGGGCCTCGGAAGACCCGGACATCGGCATCAAGCAATAAACAGAAGGCTCAGACCGGCGTGGTGCCCGTGTCGGGCTCGCGCACGCCGAAGGGCTTGCCCGGCAGCGGAATGAACTCGGTCTCGCCGGGCACGTGGCCCATGCGCTGCGCGGCCCAGTCGGCGCCGGCCTCGAGGATGCGCTCGCGCCGGCTCGATACGAAATTCCAGGTGATGTAGCGCGGGCCGTCGAGCGGCTCGCCGCCGATCACCATCAGGCGCACGGCGGCGTCGGCAGTGAACACCGCGCCCTGCCCGTCGGGCAGCACCGCCATCGTGTGGGCGGGCGCCGGCTCGCCGTTCACGCGCGCATCGCCGTCGACCATGTAGACCGCCAGTTCAGGCGCCAGCGCGGGCAGCTCGAAACGGCCGCCGGCCGGCAGCGCGATATCGAGGTAGACCGTCTGCGCCAGCGTCTTCACCGGCGAGCGCACGCCGAAGGCCTCGCCCACCAGCACGCGCACGGGCACGCCCTGCACCGTCAGCTCGGGAATGGCGTCGGCCGGCGTGTGCTCGAAGCTGGGCTCGACCTCTTCATGGGCCTGCGGCAACGCGGCCCACAGCTGCAGGCCGTGGTTCACGAAAGTGTCGGCCAAGAGGCGCTTGGGCTTGCGCTCGGAGTGCACGATGCCGCGCCCCGCGGTCATCCAGTTGATGGCGCCGGGCTGGATCTCCTGCACGCTGCCGAGGCTGTCGCGGTGCATCATCGCGCCCTCGAACAGGTAGGTGACCGTCGACAGGCCGATGTGCGGGTGCGGCCGCACGTCGTGCGCATTGCCGGGCTGCTCGGTGGCCGGGCCGAAGTGGTCGAAGAACACGAAGGGCCCGACCGAGCGGCGCTGCGCCGCCGGCAGCACGCGCCGCACGTTGAAGCCACCGCCCAGATCCTTGTCGTGGGGCCGCAGCAGTTGGATTTCGGGGATGGTGTCGGTCATCGTGGGGTCCTTGTGGGCGAAGTTCGGTGGGGCGTTATGCGCGTGATCTTGCCACCGCGCCCACGCGCTCGCCGAAGGCGCGCGCGGTTTCCAGGTCGCCCTTGGGCATCTCGGCCGGGCTCGCGTCCGAGGGCGACTGCGTGAGCAGGCCACCGTAGCCGCCGACGTAGTTCATCGCGTCGCGCGTGGCCGCCTTGTTGTTGGTCGGCAGGATGCCCATGCTGACCCAGATGCCGCTGTGCTGCATGGCCAGCGTCCACAGGTAGGTCATGGTCGTGACCTTGTCGCCGTTCATCGTGGCGCTGTTGGTGAAGCCGGCGAAGAGCTTGTCTTTCCAGCCTTGCGTGTACCAGACCTTGGACGACGCATCGGCGAATTTCTTGAACTGCCAGCTCACGCCGCCCATGTAGGTCGGCGAGCCGAAGATGATCGCGTCGGCCGCGGCCAGCGTCTCCCAGCCACCGGCCGGCAGGTTGCCGTCGGCGTCGATGGCGAGCAGCTGCGCGCCCGCCCCGTCGGCCACGGCCTGGGCCACGCGCTGGGTGTGGCCGTAGCCGGAATGGAAGACAACGACGATGTTTGCCATGAAACGGATTTCCTCAAAGAAGCGATGAAGTCAGAAGGCTGCGCCCACCAAGTGCGCGCAGCCTGGGTGCGAGCTTATTTCTTGTCGATGCTGAAGCGACCGGCGCCGAAGGCGGCGAAAGCCAGCAGGCCGCCTGCGATGGCGATGTTCTTGAAGAACATGAGCTGGTTCACGAACGCCTTGTCGGCGGGCATGCCCCAGTAGTTGTGGAACATCACGGCCGCGGCCACGGTGAAGATCGCCAGCACGATCGCCGACACGCGCGTCTTGAAGCCGACCAGCAGCAGCAGGCCGAGCCCCAGCTCCACGACGATCGCGATGACTGCCGCCACTTGCGGCAGCGGTGCGCCCACCGAGGAGATGTACCCCACGGTGCCGGCGAAGCCCATGAGCTTGCCGAAGCCTGCGGGCACGAACAGCGCAGCGAGCAGCACGCGGCCGATGAGTGCCAGGGTGTCCTGGGTGGCGTTGGGGGCGGTGGTTGTGGTGGTAATGGCCATGGTGAAACTCCTCGTTGGTTGTTGAAGCGAAAGGAACAAAGAAAAGGACGCCGTCTCAGGCTGTCAGGTCGAACACCAGCACTTCGGCATCCTTGCCGGCGCCGAGCGTGAGTTGCGATTCGCCTTCGAGCATCGCGGCGTCGCCGCCCACGAGCTTCTGGCCGTTGACTTCGAGCTCGCCGCGCACCAGGTGCACGTAGCTCTTGCGTTGCGGGTCGAGCGCCAGGCTGGCAGTTTCGCTGCCGTCGAACAGGCCGGCGAACAGACGCGCATCGGCGTTCACCGTCACCGAGCCGTCGCGGCCGTCGGGCGAGGCCACCAGGCGCAGGTTGCCGCGCTTTTCGGCGTCGCTGAACTGCTTCTGCTCGTAGCCGGGAGTGATGCCGCGTTCCTTGGGCTCGATCCAGATCTGCAGGAAGTGCGTGGTCTCGTCGGCCTTGTGGTTGAACTCGCTGTGCATCACGCCACGGCCGGCGCTCATGCGCTGCACGTCGCCCGGCGGAATGGATTCGATGTTGCCCATGCTGTCCTTGTGCGCGAGTTCGCCCGAGAGCACGTAGCTGATGATCTCCATGTCCCGGTGGCCGTGGGTGCCGAAGCCGGCGCCCGCCGCCACGCGGTCTTCGTTGATCACCCGCAGGTTGCCGAAGCCCATGTAGGCCGGATCGTAGTACCCCGCGAAGGAAAAGCTGTGGAACGAGCGCAGCCAGCCATGGTCGGCATAACCGCGTTCCTGGGATTTACGCACTTGCAACATATCGAACTCCTTGCTGCCCCACCCGGTTCGGGCGCCGGGGCTTTCATCGTGGGCCGCGCCGGATGCGCAGCGGATGAGAAGAATTCTGGACCTCCATCCCCCTCTGAAAGACGCCCGGTTTTGATGGCATCATTCAAATTATTTGAATGATGGAGCCCGCCCCATGACGAGCGCCCGAGACGTCCTCACCCCCGACGCGCTGGCCATGCTGCAGACGGTGGCCACCACCGGCAGCTTTGCCGCCGCCGCGCGCGCGCTCGGCCTGGTGCCCAGCGCGCTGAGCTACCGCGTGCGCCAGATCGAGGACGCCCTGGACGTGCTGCTGTTCGACCGCAGCGCGCGCCAGGCCCGCATCACCGAGGCCGGCGCCGAACTGCTGCGCGAGGCCGCGCGCCTGCTCGGCGAGATCGACGCCGTGGCCAACCGCGTGAAGCGCGTGGCCACCGGCTGGGAGCCGATGCTGACCATCGCGGTCGACAGCGTGATCGCACGCGACCCGCTGCTCGACCTGTGCACCGCCTTCTTCGCGCTCGAGCCGCCCACGCGCCTGAAGCTGCGCGACGAAACCCTGCTGGGCACCATCGAGGCGCTGACCAGCGGCGAGGCCGACCTGGCGATCGGCGCGGTGCTCGATGCCGCGAGCCTGGCCTTCACCGCCACCGGCATCCGCAGCCGCCCCATCGGCGAGTTGCGCTTCGTGTTCGCGGTGGCGCCGCACCATCCGCTCGCGCGCCTGCCGCAGCCGCTGAGCGACGCGGTGCTGCGCCAGCACCGCGCGGTGGCCGCGGCCGACTCGGTGCGCAGCGGGCCGAGCATGACCGTGAACCTCGTCGGCGGGCAGGACGTGCTCACCGTGCCCAGCATGCAGGCCAAGATCGCTGCGCAGCTGCACGGCCTGGGCGGTGGCTTCCTGCCCGAGCCGATGGCGCGGCCCTACATCGAGGCCGGCCACCTCGTCGAGCTGCAGACCGAACGCCAGCCGCCGCTGGGCACCATGCACTGCGCGTGGCGCGTGCGCAGCGCGGGCAAGCCGGGGCGCGCGCTCGCATGGTGGCTCGCGCAGTTCGAGCACGAGGGCACGCGCAAGGCGCTGCTCGAACGGCACCGGGGCCGCTGAACGCCGCGCGGTGCGCGGCTGCAATACGCGGCTGCATAAGGGTCGCCCCCAGCCCGGCGACGCGCGCAGACCGAGGTAGAGTGTGCACGGCCTCCTCAGTCATCACCCTGTCAAAAGAAAAGAGTCCGCCATGCCCAAAGCCAAAGCCCGCGCCACCGCCGACCGCCACCGAACTCCCGCCGCCGCCCGCCACTTCGCCGTGATCGGCGCCGGCATTGCCGGCGTGGCCTGTGCCCGCACGCTGATGCAGGCCGGGCACCGCGTCACGGTGTTCGAACGCGAGGCCACGCCGGGCGGGCGGATGGCGAGCATCGACACCGCCTTCGGCCGCTTCGACAGCGGCGCGCAGTACTTCACCGTGCGCGATCCGCGCTTTGCGCAGGTGCTGGCCACCACGCCCGCGCTGTGCCGCCCCTGGAGCGCCAACCTCGTGCGCGTGCTCGACGCCCACGGCCGCGTGGCCGAGGCGGCGCTGCCCTCGCTGGAGCCGCACTGGGTCGCCCAGCCCGGCATGGACGCGCTCGTGGCCCACTGGGCCGCGCCGCTGGGCGAACACCTCATCACAGGCACCCAGGTCACCCGCATCGAGCCCGACGCGCTCGACGCCACCCGCTGGCAGCTGCGCACCGCCGGCGCAGACGATTCGCAGCATGTGTACTCCGGCTTCGACGCCGTGCTGCTGGCCGTGCCGCCCGCACGCACCCGCGAACTGCTGGCCGGCGGCGACCGCTCGGCCACGTTGAGCCGCAAGATCGAACCCGTGCGCATCGCGCCCTGCTGGACGCTGATGATCGCCTTCCCCCAAGCCAACCAGGCCAACATGTCGCACCTCGGCCCGCAATGGAACGTGGCGCGCAGCACCCACCACCGCGTGGCGTGGCTGGCGCGCGAATCGTCCAAACCCGGCCGCGAGCGCGTCGAGCGCTGGACCCTGCAGGCCAGCGCCAAGTGGTCGGAAGAACACCTGCGCGACACGCCCGCACGCATCGAGGCCAAGCTGCTGCGCGCCTTCTCGGAAATCACCGGCATCCACGCCACGCCCAGCCATGCCAAGGCGCGCTGCTGGCCCGAGGCGCAGACGCAGGTGCCCGTGGGCCAGACCCACCTGTGGGACGCCAAGGCGCGCATCGGCATCGCCGGTGACTGGTGCATCGGCCACCGCGTGGAAGACGGTTTCGTTTCGGGCCTCTCGCTGGCCCTCGCCGCTCTCTAAGAAAGGATGCGCGCCACCGGCCGCTTCGCGCCCTCGCCCACCGGCCCGCTGCACGCCGGCTCGCTGGTGGCCGCGCTCGCGAGCTGGCTCGACGTGCGGGCGCGCGGCGACAGTGCGCGGTGGCTGGTCCGCATCGAGGACGCCGACACCGAGCGCTGCCTGCCCGGCATGGGCGAGCACATCCTGCGCCAGCTCGCCGATTGCGCCCTGCTCCCCGACGAACCGCCCGAGTGGCAGACGCGGCGCACCGCGCACTACGAGGCGGCGCTGGCCGCACTGCAGGCGCGCGGCCTCACCTACCCCTGCGGCTGCTCGCGCAAGGACATCGACCTGGCCCTGGCCCGGCTCGGCCACGCGCACGAACGCCACGGCGAGCGCGTCTACCCCGGCACCTGCCGCGACGGCCTGCACGGCAAGCCCGCGCGCGCCTGGCGCTTTGCCGCGCACCGCATGCCGGCCGGCGACCTGCACTGGCACGACCGCCGCCTCGGCCCGCAGCAGCAGGACGTGCAACGCGAGGTCGGCGACTTCGTGCTGCGCCGCGCCGACGGCCCCTGGGCCTACCAGCTGGCCGTGGTGGTCGACGACGCCGAACAGGTCGTGACCGACGTGGTGCGCGGCGAGGACCTGGCCGACAACACCGCGCGCCAGATCCTGCTGCAGCAGGCGCTCGGCCTGCCCACGCCGAGCTACCTGCACACGCCGCTGGTGCGCGGCGCCGACGGCGACAAGCTCTCCAAGCAGAACGGCGCCACGGCCATCGACACCGCCACGCCGCACACCGCGCTGGCCGCGCTCGACACCGCTGCGCGCGCCCTCGGCCTGCGCCCCACGGCCGCCGGCCACTGCACCGCCGCCCTGGCCGGCTGGGTGCCCGAATGGCGCGATCTCTACAATTCGCGGCCCTCATGAACATTCCCGACACCGTGTCCAACGACCTCCCGCCCGGCGACGACCTGCCCGCATCCCCCGAAGACGACGCCACCGACGGCAAGCCGCACCCGCTGCACCGCCGCCTCAAGAGCTTCGTGAAGCGCGCCGGCCGCACCACCGACGGCCAGGCCCGCGCCTTCGCCGAGCTGGGCCCGCTGTTCCTCGTGCCCTACACGCCCGAGCGGCTCGACCTCACGGCTGCCTTCGGCGGCCGCGTGGGCCCGACGGTGCTGGAGATCGGCTTCGGCATGGGCGAGGCAACGGCCCACATCGCCACGGTGCTGCCCGAGACCAACTTCCTGTGCTGCGAGGTGCACGAGCCCGGCGTGGGCGCACTGCTCAAGCGCATCGGCGAGCAGTCGATCTCGAACATCCGCATCTGCGCGCACGACGCGGTCGACGTGATCGACCACATGCTGCAGCCCGGCACGCTGGCCGGCGTGCATGTGTTCTTTCCCGACCCGTGGCACAAGAAGCGCCACAACAAGCGCCGCCTGATCCAGCCCGAGTTCGTGACCAAGCTGGCGCAGCACCTGCGCCCCGGCGGCTACATCCACTGCGCCACCGACTGGCAGCCCTACGCCGAGCAGATGCTCGAAGTGCTGGGCGCCGAGCCACTGCTGCACAACACCGCGCCGGACACCGGCTACGCGCCCAAGCCGGCGTACCGCCCGCTCACCAAGTTCGAGAACCGCGGCCTCAAGCTGGGCCACGGCGTGTGGGACCTGGTGTTCGAAAAACGCGCCTGAGCGCGCGTCACCGTCCCCCGCTCACTCGACGAGCTTGAAGCGGAACGGCAGCCGCATGCGGGCGCGCACCGCACGCCCGTCCGCCGTGCGCGCCGGGTCGAAGTGCCATCCCTTGAGCGAATCGGTCGCTGCCTGCGACAGCAGCGGGTGCGGCGAGCGTTCGACGCGGATGTCTTCGGGCTTGCCGTCCACGCCGACGAAGAAGGCCGTGACCACCAGGCCCTCGATGCCCTCTTCCACCAGCGCGGACGGATAGCTGGGATAGCGGCGCTGGCGGATCACCGGCTCCGTCACGACCGCGTCCGCCGCGGCCCGCGGATCGGCGCGCGGCGCCGCCATGAGGGTCGGCCCCGGCGGCAAGGCCATCGGCGGCCCCGCCAGTGGCAGCGGTGGCGGCTCGATCCTCGATGGCGGCGGCAGGGGCGGCGGCTCGATCATCGGTTGCGGCGGCTGCGGCGCCGCCACGGGCACGAAGACCTCCGGCGCGGGCAGCGCCTTTTCCACCACCTTCGATGGGGGCGGCACGACGCAACCGGCGAGCGCCGCGCACATCCCTCCCAGAACCCAGGACACAGTTGTTTTCATCAGGGCAATTCTGGAGCACCCGCGCCTTCCGCCCTGGCCTCGAAATTGCTACACTTTTTTACTATTGTTAGCAAAAGGTAGCCAATGAACGCGTCTCGCAGGACATGGCTGGGAAAAGCCTCCGCAATGCTGCTTCTGGGAAGCGGCCTCGGCATCACCCGCCCCTTGCTGGCACAGACGCCACGCCCGGCCGCCGCCGGGGCCCGCGTCGTCCTGCTCGGCCAGTCGGTGCCGCTCACCGGCAGCGCCAACGAGATCGGCAACGCCTTCGCGGCCGGCAGCCGGCTCGCCGTGAGCGACTTCAACACGCGCAACGCCGCCACCGGCCTGCAGCTGAAGCTGCTGCAGCTCGACGACGGCTACGACGCCGCGCGCGCCACCACCAACGCGCGCACGCTGCTGGGCGCGAACAAGGCCGACATGCTGTTCGGCTTTGTCGGCACCGCCAGCAGCGAGGCCGGCGCCAAGGTCGCCACGCAGCAGGGCAGCCTGCTCTTTGCGCCCTTCGCCGCCTCCGACACGCTGCGCGGCCCCGAGCATCCGAACGTGTTCCATGTGCGCCCCGGCATGATCGACGAGGCCCTCAAGATCGTGCGCCAATGCGCCACCGTGGGGCAGCAGCGCATCGCGCTGGTGGGCGACGACGACGCCATGGGCCGCGCCGGCCTGGCCGCCGTGCAGCAGGCCGTCACCGAACTCAAGCTGCCGCCGCTGGTCGCCAGCGCGCTGGTGCCCGCCGGCGCCGACAAGCTCGACGCCGCACTGAAGACCGTGCAGCAGCAGACGCCCCAGGCCATCGTGCTGGTGTCGCTCTCGGGCACCACGGCCGGCGCCATCCGCAAGCTGCGCAAGAGCGGCTACACGGGCAACTTCATGGCCTTCTCGATCGTCGGCATCGACCCGCTCTACGCCGAGCTGGGCAAGGACATCGGCGGCATCGTGATCTCGCAGGTGGTGCCCTCGCCGCGCCCCTCGGCCATTCCGATCGTCAAGGAGTACCTCTCGGCGGTCGACAACTCCGACCAGACCGCGTCCTACGAAGGGCTCGAAGGCTTCATCGCCGCCAAGGCCGCGGGCGAGGCCGTGCGCCGCGCGGGCCGCGGCTTCAACACCGCGACGCTGCAGCGCACGATGACGGCAATGACCGACTACGACGTCGGCGGCTTCCGCATCAACCTGCGTCCCGGGTTGCGCGACAACGTGCGCAGCATCGACCTCATCAGCATCTCAGCCGACGGTCGAGTCCTGCGCTGAAACGCGTCACACCGCGCCGTCGCCCAGCAGCTCGGTGAAGCGCTGCTGCACATACAGCGCCGTCGCACCGAGCGGGCGCCCCGGCAGCCACAGCATGCGCACCGACAACCGCGGCAAGGCCAGCGACGGGCACGGCACCTCCTTCAGCGCCTTGCTGAAGCCCTCGTAGCGCGCGATGTTGATGGGCAGCACGGCCCAGCCCAGGTTGTCGGCCACCATCTCGGCCGTGCTGTAGAAGCTGTCGGAGCGCCACACGCGCGGGCTGTAGGCCACCTCGTGCACGTCGTCCGCATGCATCAGCAGCTGGCGTTGCCGCGCCAGGTCCTGGCGCCGCACGGTGCGGCCGTCGGCCAGCGGATGGTCGCTGGCCACGAACACGCCCTGGCGCACGCTGCCGATGTGGCGCTGGTCGAAGCTCGCGCGCACCGGGCCGCGGTCGAAGTGAAAGGCCACGCTGGCGCGCTCCTGCTCGACGTAGTCGGCCACCTCGGTCGCGGTGCCATTCAAGAGCGTGAGTTCGAGGCTCGGAAACTTCACCGACAGCTCGCGCATCAGCGTGCCGATGGCGGTGTACGGCAGGGCTTCGTCCAGCGCGAGCGACAGCGCGGCCTCGTCGCCTTCGTGCAGCGAGCGGGCGCGCTGGTCGAGCTGCTCGGCCTGCCGCAGCAGCTCACGTGCTTCGAGCAGCAGCACCCGGCCCGCGTCCGACAGCTGCGCGTTGCGGCGCGAACGGTCGAACAGCGCCACGCCGAGGTCGACTTCGAGCAGCCCGATGGCAGTGCTCACGGCCGACTGGGCCTTGCCCAGGTGGCGCGCCGCGGCCGAAAACGAACCGCACTCGGCGGTCGTCACGAACTGGCGCAATTGGTCGACGGTCCATTCCATTTCGGCCACCTACTCATCTATTTATCAGATGGATTTCATCTTTATTCATTCATTTTAATGGCGCAACATGGCGTCATGACGAATGCAAACAACAAGACGACACCGGCGTTCGAACTGAGCTGGTGCAGCGATCCTTCCCAGGCGCAGGCGTTGACCGCCCTGTTCCTGCAGCAACTTTCCCCTGCCTACATCTCGCACTCCGAGTTGCAGGAGCAGCGCGCCGTGGCCCTCGGCGAATGGCGCAGCGACCTGCCCGCCGTCTTCATGGCGCAAGTGCGCGAGACCCTGGCGCTGGACCCGGCCACCGCCCACGCACGCGTGGCCGTCGCGCGAACCGATGGCGCACTGGCCGGCTTCGCGCTGGTGTCCATCGACGACACCGGCCGCGCCGCCCGCAGCTTCGCGACGCTCGACGACCTCGTCGTCGATGCGCGCTTCCAGGGCATGGGCCTGGGCAGGCGGCTGTTCGACTGGGTCTGCGCCGAACTGCAGCGCCACGGCATCCAGCGCCTCTTTCTCGAAAGCGGCATCGGCAACGCCCGCGCGCACGACTTCTTCCACGCCCGCGGCTGCACGACGGTGTCCGTGACGATGCTCAAGGAACTGGACGGCACCACCGCACAGCCGCACGACCGGAGGGCCACGCCATGAACGGCTTGAACCCCACCGCCAAGAAATGGATCACGCTCGGCATCGTCTCGATGGCGCTGCTGCTGATCGTGGTCGACATGACCGTGCTCTACACGGCGCTGCCCACGCTCACGCACGACCTGGCCGCGTCGGCCACCGAGAAGCTCTGGATCCTCAACGCCTACACCGTGGTCGTGTCCGGCTTCCTGCTGGGCATGGGCGCGCTGGGCGACCGCGTGGGCTACCGGCGCATGTTCGTCGCGGGTCTTTCCGTGTTCGGAGTGGCCTCGCTGTGCGCGGCCTACGCGCCGAACCCGGCCGTCCTCATCGCCGCGCGGGCCCTCTTGGGCGTGGGCGCATCGATGATGATGCCGGCCACGCTGGCGATCCTGCGGCTGGTGTTCACCGACGAGCGCGAGCGCGCCGTGGCCATCGGCGTGTGGGCCTCGGTGGCCTCGGGCGGCGCGGCGCTCGGGCCCGTCGTGGGCGGCGTGCTGCTCGAATACTTCTGGTGGGGTTCGGTGTTCCTCATCAACGTGCCCGTGGTGGTGCTCGCGCTGGTGCTGGCCCTGTGGCTGCTGCCGACGCAGAAGAACACCGGCACGCGCCCGTGGGACTTCATCGGCTCGGTGCAGGTGCTGGCGGGGCTGGTCTTCCTCGTGCTGACCATCAAGGAACTCACCAAGTTCGCGCCCTCGGGCACGGCGGCTGCCATCACCGGCATGCTCGCCGCGGTGGCCATGGCCCTCTTCGTGCGGCGCCAGCGGCGCAGCAGCGCGCCGCTGATCGACTTCCGCCTGTTCCGCAACGCGTACTTCTCGGGCGGTGTGATCGCGGCCATCGTCGCCTCGGTGGCGCTGATCGGTGTCGAGCTGGTGTTCAGCCAGCGGCTGCAGCTCGTGGTCGGCCTCACGCCGTTGCAGGCGGGCCTCACCCTGCTGCCGCTGCCGCTGGCCGCCTTCGTGGCGGGGCCGCTCGCGGGCCTGCTGCTGGCACGCGTCGGCTCGCGCCCCGTCATCCTGGGCGGCCTCGTGACCACGGCGCTGGCGCTGTGCGCGCTGGCACTGGCGGTCGATGCCGCAGGCCTGCTCAAGCCGGCCATCCTGGTGCTGCTGGGGCTGGGCGTGGGCGCGACCATCACGGCGGCGTCCAACGCGGTCATGAACAACGCGCCCGTCGAACACGCCGGCATGGCGGCGTCGATCGAGGAGGTGTCGTACGAACTCGGCGGCGTGCTGGGCATCGCGCTGCTGGGCAGCGTGCTCTCGGCGAGCTACACCGCCGCGCTGGTCATTCCCGACGGCCTGGCCGTGCCGGCCTCGGCCGGCGACAGCATCGACGCCGCGCTGCTGGCCGCCGAAACGCTGCCCGCGCCGGTCGCCTCGCAGCTCGTGGCGCTCGCGCACACGGCCTTCGACCAGGCCTTCTTCTCGGTGATGGGCGTGGCCGTGGCGATCGTGGTCGCAGCGGCCTGCGCCGTGGCGTTCCTCGGCTGGCGGGCCCGCCCGAGGGGTGCGCAGCGCACCCGGCGCTGCGCGTAGCCGGCCTCAGGCAGCGCTCGCGGCTTCGTCGATGAGCGCCGCCACGGCCTGCGGCTGCGAGGCCAGCGAGGCATGGCTGGCCGCCAGCGTGATGACCTTCTTCGCGCCCAGGCGCGCCGACATGCGCTCCTGGTTCACCGGCGAGATCATGCGGTCCTCGCTCGAGATCTGGTACCACGACGGCTTCTTCTTCCAGGCCGGCGCCGTGATGGTGTCGCCGAAGGTGCTGGCCAGCGGCGCCTTCTGCGTCAGGCCCATCACCAGGCCTTCTTCGGCGCTCAGGTCCTGGCAGAAGCTCTCGTGGTATTTCTCGGGTATCACCCACAGGTAGCCATCGCTGTCGGGCGCCAGGTTGGGCACGGCCACCGGCGGATGCTCCTGCGTGATGCCGCCGGGGCTTTCGCCCGCGTCGGGTGCGAAGGCGGCGATGTAGACCAGCCCCACCACATTGGGCAGGTCGCCAGCCTGCGTGATCACCGCGCCGCCGTACGAGTGGCCGACCAGCAAGACCGGCCCCTGCACCTGCGCCACCATCTTGCGCGTGCGCTCGGCATCGTCGGCCAGCGAGGTCAGCGGCAGCTCGACCGCGCGGATGGCCGTGTGGCCCTTGCGCAGCAGCTCCACGATGACGTTGTGCCAGTGCGCCGCACCACCCCAGAAACCATGGACCAGGACGACCGTCGGTTTGTTGTTGCTCATGATTCGCCACCTTCCAGTGAAGAAATAAGACACCGGGCCGCCGGAATGACGGGCCGGGAAAGTCTTATACGCCTGCGCCCTGCCCGCGCTGTGACAAGACCCTCAGCCGGTGCGCACCAGCCCCTGCAGCGCCTCGAGCGACAACAGCTCGATGCGCCCGTAGCCCAGCGACACCACGCCCTCGGTGGCCAGCGCGTTGAGCTCCTTGGACAGCGTCTGGCGCGTCACGCCGAGCATCATGGCCAGCGCCTCCTGCGACAGCATGAGTTCGTGCCGCAGGTGCACCGACTGCGTGGCGTCGCCGCGCGCCAGCACCAGCAGCCGGTGCGCCACGCGCGCGCGCAGGCTGCGCAAGGTCGCGTCTTCGGCCAGGCCGTAGAGCATGCGCACGCGCGCGGCCAGCATGGCGGCGATGGCGTTGGAAAACACCACGTCGCGCATCTGCCGCACGAAGGCCTCGGGCGGCACCACCAGCAGGTCGAGCGCTTCGAGCGCGGTGGCGTCGTGCGTGCGCGGCGAGCCGTCGATGAGCGTGATCTCGCCGAACCAGTTGCCCGGCTCCAGCACCGCCAGGATGGCCTCGCGCCCGTCCTGGCGCAGCGACGAGATCTTGATCGTGCCCGCCACCAGCCCGTAGAAGCCGCCGCCCGCCGCATGGATCGGGTCGCCCTGGCGGAACACCATGGTGCCGCGCCGCACATGCAGCAGCTCGGCCGCGCCCAGCAGCGCGTCGCGCTGCGCGCGCGGCATGCTGGTGAACCAGGGGTTGCCGTCGAGCGCGGCGCGGTGCGCGGCCGACAGGCGCGGCTTGGTCGAGGTGGCCATAGAGGGAAAAAAGGCGCCTGAGGCGGGTTTACCAGAACCTCGCATTGTCAAATTCTTGACAGTTGAAGGTCAAGCGCAGGTCTACAGTGGCCGCCATCCCCCAGAACGGAGACCCCACACGATGAACGCACGGGCAAGTTTCAAGCGCATGCAGGACAGCACGCGCGAAGACTGGCAACTGATCGGCGGCGAGTTCATGCAGTTCGCGGGCGGCCTGCCCGCGCGCGTGATCAAGCACCTGCAGATCCTCGAAGGCGACTACGGCGGCTTTCCGGTCGACCGCTACACGCACTCGCTGCAGACCGCCACGCGCGCGCTGCGCGACGGCCGCGACGAAGAGTACGTGGTGTGCGCGCTGCTGCACGACATCGGCGACACGCTGGGCAGCTTCAACCATCCCGACATCGCCGCCGCCATCCTCAAGCCCTTCGTGAGCGAGGCCAACCACTGGATGGTGCAGAACCACGGCATCTTCCAGGGCCACTACTTCTTCCACCACATCGGGCTGGACCGCAACATGCGCGACAGCTTCAAGGACCACCCGCACTACGAGCGCACCGCCGAGTTCTGCGCGCTCTACGACAACCCGGCCTTCGACCCGAAGGCCGAGACCCTGCCCATCAGCGAGTTCGAGCCCATGCTGCGCCGCCTGATGGCGCAGCCCAAGCAGAGCGTCTACAAGACAGTGCTGCAAGAGCCGACCGCCGCTTGATCAAGACAAAGGACACACCCCCATGAACGCCACCTCCGCCTCCGAAATCCAGAAGCTCGTCTCCGCCGAAGAATGGCAGCTGCGCGTCGACCTCGCCGCCTGCTACCGCCTGGTGGCGCTGTACGGCTGGAGCGACCTCGTCTTCACGCACATCAGCGCGCGCGTGCCCGGCCCCGAGCACCACTTCCTGATCAACCCCTACGGCCTGATGTTCGACGAGATCACGGCCTCGAGCCTGGTCAAGGTCGACCAGCAGTGCAACAAGATCATCGACTCGCCCTACCCCGTGAACCCGGCCGGCTTCGTGATCCACAGCGCCGTGCATGCCGCGCGCGAAGACATCCAGTGCGTGCTGCACACCCACACCCGCGCCGGCATCGCCGTGAGCGCGCAGAAGAACGGCGTGCTGCCCATCAGCCAGCAGTCGACCTTCGTGCTGGCCTCGCTGGCCTACCACGACTACGAAGGCGTGGCCTTCCGCGACGACGAGAAGCCGCGCCTGCAGGCCGACATGGGCCACGCCAACTTCCTCATGCTGCGCAACCACGGCCTGCTGACCTGCGGCAAGACCATTGCCGACGCCTTCCTTTCGATGTACACCTTCGAAAACACCTGCCAGATCCAGATCGCCGCGCAGGCCGGCGGCGGTGAACTCACGCATGTGGACCCGAGGATCATCGACGGCGTGGGCCAGGCCATGAAGGTGCAAAGCGGCGGCCTGGGCGGCATGTTCGTCTGGCCTTCGCTGATCCGCAAACTCGACCGCATCGACGACAGCTACAAACAATAAGACAGACGTCGATCCCGGTTTCCACGGCTGCCAGCGCCCGCGCGACGGGTGCCGGCAGCCATTTTTTTAAGCAGAAGAACCCAAGAGGAGACACCACCGCATGGACACCACGCTCATCGTGACCCGGTTCCTGTTCGGCGCGCTCGCGCTCGTGATGTTCGGGCTGGGGCTGTCGCTCTCGCTCGAGGATTTCCGGCGCCTGTTCAAGCATCCGAAGGCCGTGACCATCGCGCTCGTGCTGCAGGTCATCGGCCTGCCGCTGGCCTGCTACGCGATCATCGTGGGCTTCGGCCTGTCGCCGGTGTTCGCCATCGGGCTGATGCTGCTGGCGGCCTCGCCGGGCGGCATCTCGGCCAACCTGTTCTCGCACCTGTTCGGCGGCAACGTGGCGATGAACATCTCGCTCACGGCCGTGAACACGCTGCTGTCGATCGTCACGCTGCCGCTCATCGCCAACTGGGCCATCGGCCACTTCGCGCAGAGCGGCCAGGTGGTGCCGCTGCAGACGCGCAAGCTGGTCGAGGTGATCGCCATCGTGCTGGTGCCGGTGGCCATCGGCATGGTCGTGGCGTCGCGAAGGCCCGGCTTCGCGGCGCGCATGGAAAAGCCGACCAAGATCTTCAGCGCCGTGGTGCTCGCGGTGGTCACGGTGCTGGCCATCGCCAACGAGTGGAAGAACATCACCACCACCTTCGCCGAGATCGGCGTGCCGGTGCTGCTGTTCAACCTCGTGAGCCTGCTGGCCGGCTACTACCTGAGCCGCGCCGCCGGCCTCGACAAACCGCTGGCCACCGCCATCAGCTACGAGATCGGCATCCACAACTCCACGCTCGCCATCTTCATCGCAGTGAGCGTGCTCGGGAGCTTTCCGCTCGCGCTGCCGGCCGCCATCTACTCGGTCGTGATGTACATCACCGCCCCACTGTTCGGATGGCTGTTGCTTCGGCGCGGCCAGCCCGCCGCCGTGCCTGCGCCATGATGCGCGCATGGAACTGAGACAACTGCGCTACTTCGTCAAGGTCTGCGAGCTGCGCAGCATGGGCCGCGCGGCGGTGGAGCTGGGGGTGGTCACCTCGGCGCTGAGCCAGCAGATCAGCCGGCTCGAAAGCGAACTCTCGACCCGCCTGCTGCGCCGCCATTCGACCGGCGTCATGCCCACCGACGCCGGCCTGGCCTTCCTGCATCAGGCGCAGCTCACCCTGCGCCACGCCGACGACGCCGTGCGTGCCGCGCAGCAGGCACGCCTGTCGGGCCATGTGAGCGTGGGCCTGGCACCCACCACCGCCACCGTGCTCGGCGTGCCGCTGATGCAGGCCATGCAGGCGCGCTACCCCGAGGTGCGGCTGCACATGGTCGAGGCGCTGTCGGGCCACCTCACGACCATGCTGCACGCGCGCCAGCTCGACCTGGCCGTGCTGTTCCAGACCGACACGCCAAGGCGCTGGAGCGTGTCGCCGCTGCTGGCCGAAAAGCTCTTCGTGATCGCCTCGCCCACCCTCACGCCGCGCCCCACGGGCAAGAAGGTGCGCCTGTCGCAGCTGGCCGAGGTGCCGCTGATCCTGCCCAGCGGCAGCCACGGCCTGCGCGCCACGTTGATGGCCGCCTTTGCGCGGGCGCGCGTGGCGCCGCGCATCGTGGCCGAGGTCGACGGCCTGGCGCTGCTGATGGACGCGGTGCGCGCCGGCCACGGCGCCACCATCCAGCCCGGCGCCGCCACGGCGCGGCACGACCGCGACGACCTCGAACTCACGCAGATTGCCGACGCGCATGTCGGGCGCCGCAACCTGCTCGTGAGCCTGTCGGACGACGAACTCTCGCCCGCCGCGCTGGCCGCGCGCGTGGTGGTCGCCGAGACGGCGCGCACGCTGGTCAGCGAAGGCCGCTGGGCCGGTGCAAGTCTTCTCGAAAGCTGAACACCTGTTGCCTCGATCGGTCTTTCGCGTGAAGGCCGCGCTGCCTAAAGTCTCCTGCATTCCAAGGAGACCCACGAGTGATAGACGTACTGGTTGTCGGTGGCGGCAATGCCGCGCTGTGCGCCGCGCTGATGGCGCGCGAGGCCGGCGCTTCGGTGTTGCTGCTGGAGGCCTCGCCCAAAGAATGGCGCGGCGGCAATTCGCAGCACACCCGCAACCTGCGCTGCATGCACGACGCGCCGCAGGACGTGCTGGTCGAGGCCTACCCTGAAGAGGAGTACTGGCAAGACCTGCTGAAGGTGACCAGCGGCCTCACCGACGAGCACTTGGCGCGCCTCGTGATCCGCGCCTCGTCGAACTGCCGCGACTGGATGCGCCGCCACGGCGTGCGCTTCCAGCCGCCGCTGTCGGGTGCGCTGCACGTGGCGCGCACCAACGCCTTCTTCATGGGCGGCGGCAAGGCGCTCGTCAACGCCTACTACCGCAGCGCCGAAGCGCTCGGCGTGCAGATCCGCTACGACACGCCTGTGGCCTCGGTCGAACTCGACGGCGAGCGCTTCGTCGCCGTGCGCACCGAGGCCGGCGAGCGCATCGCGGCGAAGAGCTGCGTGCTGGCCTCGGGCGGTTTCGAATCGAACCGCGACTGGCTGCGCGAAGCGTGGGGGCAAAACGAACGCGGCGAGTGGCCGGCCGACAACTTCCTCATCCGCGGCACGCGCTTCAACCAGGGCGTGCTGCTCAGGCACATGATCGACGCGGGCGCCGACAGCATCGGCGATCCGTCGCAGGGCCACATGGTCGCCATCGACGCGCGCGCACCGCTGTACGACGGCGGCATCTGCACGCGCATCGACTGCGTATCGCTCGGCGTGGTGGTCAACCGCGACGCGCAGCGCTTCTACGACGAGGGCGAAGACTTCTGGCCCAAGCGCTATGCGATCTGGGGCCGGCTCGTGGCGCAGCAGCCGGGGCAGATCGCGTGGTCGGTCATCGACCAGCAGGCGGTCGGGCGCTTCATGCCGCCCGTGTTCCCCGGCACGCAGGCGAACACGCTCGGCGAGCTGGCGCAGAAGATTGGCCTGGACGAAGCCACCTTCGTACGCACCGTGCAGGACTACAACGCCGCCTGCCGCGTCGGCCGCTTCGACCACACGGCGCTGGACGACTGCCACACCGAAGGCCTCGCGCCCGCCAAGACGCACTGGGCGCGCCCGATCGACACGGCGCCCTTCCATGCGTATCCACTGCGCCCCGGCATCACCTTCACGTACCTGGGCCTCAAGGTGGACGAGACCGCCGCCGTGCGCTTCGGTGGACGCCCGAGCCCCAACCTCTTCGTGGCCGGCGAAATGATGGCCGGCAACGTGCTGGGCCAGGGCTACACGGCCGGCGTGGGCATGAGCATCGGCACGGCCTTCGGCCGCATCGCCGGCACGCAGGCAGCGAAGGCCGCCAAGAACATTTCGAAGAAATCCCCGGAGACCGCCCTTGCAGCAGCTCACTGACCTCGTCGCACGCGCCCGTGCGGATGCCGATGGCATCGGCAGCGCCCCGTCGCCATCGCAGCGCGTCATCCCGGTCCAGCCCGCCCTGCCGCTCACTGCTTCCGAGGGCGAGGTCGCGCGCATCCTGCAGATCTGCAACGCCTGCCGCTACTGCGAGGGCTTTTGCGCCGTGTTCCCCGCCATGACGCGCCGGCTCGAATTCGGCAAGGCCGACACGCACTACCTCGCCAACCTGTGCCACAACTGCGGCGCCTGCCTGCATGCCTGCCAGTACGCACCGCCGCACGAATTCGCGGTGAACGTGCCGCAGGCGATGGCGCAGGTGCGCCTGCAGACCTACCACGACTACGCCTGGCCGCCCGCGATGGGCGAGCTCTACAAGCGGGCCGGGCTCACCGTTGCGCTGGCACTGGCGGGCGGGCTCGCGCTGTTCCTCGTGCTGGCCGTGGCGATGGCTGGTTCGCTCGTGCACGCGCCGCTCGCGGGCAACTTCTACGCGATCTTTCCGCACAACTTCCTCGCGCTGGTGTTCGGCGCGGTGTTCCTGTTCGTGATGTTCGCGCTGGCCATGGGCACGCGCCGCTTCTGGCGCGAGGTCTCGCCCGCGAACGACCCGGGCAACGCGCCCGACCTGCCGGGCGTGCGCCGCGCAGCCAGCGCCGAAGCCGCCCACGACGCGCTGCGCCTGAAGTACCTCGATGGCGGCCATGGCGAAGGCTGCAACAACGCCGACGACCGCTTCACGCTCTGGCGCCGGCGCTTCCATCACTTCACCTTCTACGGCTTCATGCTGTGCTTCGCCTCCACCTGTGTGGCGACGCTCTACCACTACCTGTTCGACCTGCATGCGCCCTATGCGCTCACGAGCCTGCCGGTGCTGCTGGGCACCGCGGGCGGCATTGGCCTCGTGATCGGCCCTGTCGGCCTGTTGTGGCTCAACCTGCGGCGCCATGCCGCGCACGGCGACGCGGCGCAGCGGCCAATGGACCGTGGCTTCATCGCGCTGCTGCTGCTCACGAGCCTCACGGGCCTCGCGCTGCTGGCCTGGCGCGACACCCGCTTCATGGCGCTGCTGCTCGCGGTGCACCTGGGCGTGGTGATGGCGCTCTTTCTCACGCTGCCCTACGGCAAGTTCGCGCACGGCATCTTCCGCTGCGCGGCGCTCCTGAAGTTCGCCATCGAAAAGCGCCTGCCCAGCCGGTTGCGGCTGGGCGCGGACTGACCGGCAGGGCCTGAAGGGGCCAGGGTCGGACAAGGCCCTACGCCCAGGGCGGAAACCCGCTGGCCGGGGGTGGCGGGCGTTGTCTGCAGAATAGGCGGCCATGCATGTTCGAAAAGCCGCCGTTCTCGCCCTCGTCCTGTCCGCCCTTTCCCTCCCCGCCATCGCGGCGTCCGTTCCGAAAAACCTCCAGCCCTCCGACGCCGCCGAAGCCCGCATCGAATCGCTGATCGCGCGCATGACGCTGCAGGAAAAGGCCGGCCAGCTCAGCCTCTACGGTCCGGCCGACATCAACATCCCGAACAACCCGCAGGCCGGCTGGCGCAACGGGCAGCAGGAGACGGAGGACGTGCGCAACGGCCGGCTCACGGGCCTGTTCAACAACGCCGGCCTCGAGGGCAAGCGGCGGCTGCAGCAGGTGGCGGTGCGCGAGTCGCGGCTGGGCATTCCGCTGATCTTCGGCGCCGACGTGATCCACGGCTTTCGCACCATCTTCCCGATGCCGCTGGCCGAGGCCTCGAGCTGGGAGCCCGCGCTGGCCGAGCGCACGGCGCGCGCGGCGGCGGTCGAGGCCACGGCCGACGGCTTTCGCTGGACCTTCGCGCCGATGGTCGACATCGCGCGCGACGCGCGCTGGGGCCGCGGCCTCGAAGGCGTGGGCGAAGACCCCTACCTGGCGCGCCAGTTCGCGGCGGCGCGCGTGCGCGGCTTCCAGGGCAGCAACCTCGCGAACGCCGACTCGATGCTGGCCACGCCCAAGCACTTCGCGGCCTACGGCGCGGCCGAGGGCGGGCTCGACTACAACACGAGCGAGATTTCCGAGCGCACGCTGCGCGAGGTCTACCTGCCGCCGTTTCGCGCAGCGCTCGATGCGGGCGCGCTCTCGGTCATGAGCGCCTTCAACGAGATCGGCGGCGTTCCCTCGACCGCCAACCCCGCGCTGCTCACCGGCGTGCTGCGCGACGAGTGGAAGTTCAAGGGCTTCGTGGTGTCGGACTACACGGCCGACGAGGAGCTCATCGAACACGGCCACGCCGCCAACGGCCGCGAGGCCGCCAAGCTGGCCTTCATGGCCGGCACCGACGTGAGCATGCAAAGCGGCCTGTACATCCGCCACCTGCCCGACCTCGTGGCCTCGGGCGAGGTGCCGATGGCGCGGCTCGACGAGGCCGTGCGGCGCGTGCTGCGGGTCAAGCTCAAGCTCGGCCTCTTCGACGACCCGATGCGCGGCCTCGACGGCCCGCCGGCCGCACAGCGCGTGGAGAACCCCGAGTTCATCGCACTGGCCCGCGAGAGCGCGCGCCGTTCCATCGTGATGCTGAAGAACGAAGGTCAGCTGCTGCCGCTCGCGAAAACCGGCCCGCAGAAGATCGCGCTGATCGGCCCCTTCGCCGAGGGCACGAAGGATCTGATGGGCTCCTGGAGCCTGTTCCCTGGCCAGTCCGCGCCCGTGGGCATCGACGAGGGCCTGCATGCTGCGCTGGGCACCGAGGCCTCGCGATTGACCGTCACGCGCGGCGCGAACGTCGAGTCGCCGCTGCCCGGCGGCGTCGAAACCGCCGTGGCCGCCGCGCGCGACGCCGACGTGGTGGTGCTGGCCATCGGCGAGAGCCAGAAGATGTCGGGCGAGTCGCGCTCGCGCAGCGACATCGGCCTGCCGCAGGCCCAGCAGGACCTGGCCGAAGCCGTGGCCGCCACGGGCAAACCGGTGGTCGTTCTGCTGAGCAATGGCCGCGCGATGGCGCTCCGGGGTGCGGTGCGCAGCGCGCGCGCCATTCTCGTGACCTGGTTCCTCGGCGTGCAGACCGGCCACGCGATCGCCGACGTGGTGTTCGGCGACGCCAACCCCTCGGGCCGCCTGCCCGTGAGCTTTCCGCAGACTGCCGGCCAGGTGCCCTACTACTACGCCCACAAGCGCACCGGCCGCCCCTCGCCCGAGGGCGCGCCGGGCACGGCCTTCAAGACCCGCTACCTGGACGCCACGAACGAGGCGCTGTACCCCTTCGGTTTCGGCATCGGCTATGCGCCGGTGCGCTACGACCAGGTCGAGCTGAGCAGCGACCGCCTCGCCATCGGCCAGACGCTGCGTGTGCGCGCCACCGTCACGAACACGGGGACGCGCGAAGCGGAAGAAGTGGTGCAGCTGTACCTGGCGCAGCGCGCCGCGAGCGTGACGCGGCCGGTGCGTGAGTTGAAGAACTTCCGCAAGGTGCGGATTGCGCCAGGGGCTTCGGAGGTGGTCGAGTTCGCTGTCGGCAATGACGACCTGCAATTTCTGGGGCGGGACATGAAGCCTGTTGTTGAACCGGGTGAGTTCGATCTGTGGGTGGCGCCTTCTGCTGCGGGCGGGATTCAGAAGCGCTTCGTGCTGACGCGCGAGTGAGCTGACGCGCGAGCCGACTCCTTCAGCCCCTCAGTCGTCGCACCGCACCGGTCACAGCACACGCTGCGACAGCGCCGACGAAAAAAGCTGCGCCCCTTCGCTACGCAGCAAGGTCACGAGGCGCCGCGCCGCCGGCGACAGGTAGCCCTCCTTGCGGTACGTGACGCCCAGGTGGCGGCGCAGCGTGGTCTCCTTGAGCGGCACTTCGCGCAGCGTGCCTTCGCGCCCGGGCGCACCGAGCGTGTGGCGCGACAGGAAGCTCAACAGGTCGGTGCGCGAGATCAGGCGCGGCAGCAGCGGGATCGAGTTCGCGTTGACCTGCACCGCAGGCAGCGGCAGCCCGCGCGACTGAAACGCCGCGTCGAGCCACTGGCGGCTGGGAATGGGGTCGGCGGGCAGCACCCAGCGCCATTGCAGCAGCGACTTCATCGTGATCTTCGGCAGGTCGAACACGGGGTGCTGCGGGCTGGCGGCGACCACCACCACATCCTCGACGATGGAATGCGTGACGAAGGCCGGATCGTGCTCGGGCATGAGGCCGATCAAGAGGTCGATGGCGCCTTCGCGCAGCCGCTCGCGCAGCGCCATGCTGGGCGCGACGGTGATGTCGATGCGCGTGTCGCCGGCCTCGGCCAGCAGCAGGTTGCACACCTCGGGCAGCACATGGTCGGCCGCAATGGGCCCGCTGCCGATGCGCACATGGCCCGCGTTGCCCTTGGCGAAATCGCTCACTTCGCGCAGCGCCTCCTCGGTGGCGCCGCGCAGCAGCCGGGCACGCGCCAGCAGCACCTCGCCCACCGCCGTGAGCTGGATGCCCCGGCCCTTGCGCTCGAACAGCGCGCTGCCGAAGGCCTCCTCGAGCCGCTGCACCGCCTTGGTCAGCGCGGGCTGCGTGCGCCCGAGCTTGTCGGCGGCCTGGCCCAGGTGGCCGGTGTCGGCGACCACCTCGAAATATTTCAGGTCGCGCAACTGGATGTCCATTCATAGCTCCGAGGAATCGTTGAATGAACATTATCGATTGGACGGAATGAATGGTGATTTCCACAATCCAGCTCATACCGACCCTCGAACGACCCTCTCTCTCTCCATGAACCCCACTGTCCTGGTCACTGCGCCACGGCTTGCCAAGGCCGGCGCCGACCTTCTCGCCGAAGCCGGCGCCCGCGTCATCTACCTTGCGAATGCAGACAGCGTTGAAGAAGTCGAGCGCGTGATGGCGAGCGAACCCATCGACGCCGTCATCTCGCGCACCGTGCAACTGTCGGCCCGCGCCATCGCCGCGTGTCCGACGCTGAAAGTGATTTCAAAGCATGGCGTGGGCGTGAGCAACATCGACGTCGAGGCGGCCACCGCGCGCGGCATTCCGGTCTACGTCACGCCCGGTGCCAACGCGCAGTCGGTCGCAGAGATGACGCTCGGCCTGATGCTCGCCGCCGCACGCCGCATCGGCTGGATGGACCGCGAGCTGCACGATGGCCGCTGGTCGCGCGCACAAGATGGCGTGGAACTGCACGGCAAGACGCTGGGCCTCGTTGGCTTCGGCCAGATCGGCCAGCGCGTGGCCCGAGTGGGTCTCGCGCTCGGCATGCAGGTGGCCGCGTTCGACCCGGCCCTCGGCGAAGGCCCGAGCCCAGTGGCCGGCGTGCGCCTGCTGCCTTCGTTCGATGCGCTGCTGCCGCTGAGCGATGTGCTCAGCCTGCACGTGCCGCTCAACCGCCACACGCGCCAGATGCTCGGCGCCGCGCAGCTTGCGGCGCTGCCGCGCGGCGCGATCGTCGTCAACACGGCGCGCGGCGAGGTGATCGACGAGCCCGCGCTCATCGCGGCGCTGCAATGCGGCCAGCTGTACGCGGCCGGCCTCGACACCATGGCCGACGAACCCCTGCCCGCCGGCAGCCCGCTGGCCGCCCTGCCCAACGTGGTGCTCACGCCGCATGTCGGCGGCTCCACGCCCGCGGCGCTCGCGGGCATGGCCAGCGGCGCCGCACGCAACGTGCTGGGCTGGCTGCAAGGCTGTCCGGTCGATCCTTCGGCTTGCGTGAACCCGCAGGTCCTGTCTTCCCCCCTTCTGCACGGAATCACCGCATGACCGCCCCGCTCTCCTGGCCGCCCGGCTACCGCATCAACCCGCGCGCGCCCAGCCCTGACGCCGCCCTCGTCGACGCCTTTCGCACGCTGCCCGTGGCCGCCATCGGTGATTCAATGAGCCGCAATGTCGGCACTGTCGGGCTGCGCCAGTACCACGCGCGGCTCGACACCGTGCTGTGCGGCCCTGCCGTCACCGTGCGCGTGCGGCCCGGCGACAACCTGATGATCCACAAGGCGCTGATGATGGTCGCGCCGGGCGACGTGCTCGTGATCGACGGCGGCGGCGACGTCACGCAGGCGCTGGTCGGCGGCCTGATGCGCACCACCTGCATCGCGCGCCAGCTGGCGGGCCTCGTCATCGACGGCGCGGTGCGCGACCTGTGCGAATGGGCCGAAGACGGCATGCCGATCTTCGCGCGAGGCCACACGCACCGCGGGCCGAGCAAGGACGGCCCCGGTGAGGTGAACGTGCCCGTCTCGTGCGCGGGCCTGGTCGTGATGCCGGGCGACCTCGTGGTGGGCGACGCCGACGGCGTCATCGCGGTGCCGGCCGCCGAAGCGGCCGACGTGCTCGAGAAGACGCGGGCCCACCTGGCGCGCGAAGCAAAGATCCGCGAGACCAACCGCACCGGCACCGCCGACCCCGAGCGCTTCGACGCCGTGCTGCGCGCCAAGGGCCTGCCGGTCTGAACGGCAGCCACGAGATCACAAGAACCCCCAGGAGACAAGACATGAACCGAAGAGACTTTCTGCAGACCACCGCCTTCGCATCCATCGCCCAAGCGGCGGGCATGGCCTACGCGCAAGGCGATTGGCCGCAACGCCCCGTGAAGCTGGTGGTGCCCTTCACGCCCGGCGGCGGCACCGACGCGACCTCGCGCCTGATTGCCGAGCGCCTCACCTCGCTCGAGCGCTGGACCGTCGTCGTCGACAACAAGCCCGGCGCGGCCGGCAACATCGGCCTTGACGCCGTGGCCAAGGCCACGCCCGACGGCTACACGATCGGCATGGGGCAAACGTCGAACCTCACGATCAACCCCTGGCTCTATTCGAAGATGCCCTTCGAGGCGCTGAAAGACTTTTCGCCCATCGCCGAAGTGGCCTCGCAACCCGTCGTGCTCGCCGTGCGCGCGGACTCGCCGCTGCGCACGCTGGCCGACTTCATCAAAGCCGCGAAGGCGAAGCCGGGCGAGTTCAGCATCGCGCAGGCCGGCAACGGCACCGTGGGGCACCTGGCCGGCGAAATGCTGGCGCGCCGCGCGGGCATCAAGGTCATGCAGGTGCCCTACAAGGGCGCAGGCCCGGCCATGAACGACCTGATCAGCGGGCAGATCGCGCTGTACTTCGGCAGCAGCGTTTCGGTGATGTCGCAGCTGTCGAACGGCCGCGCCCGCGCGCTGGCCGTCACCTCGGCCAAGCGCCTGCCCGCACTGCCGAACGTGCCCACCGTGGCCGAACAGGGTTTCGCGGGCTTCGAGGCCACGACCTGGGTCGGCCTCGTCGGACCGGCAGGGCTGCCCGCCGACGTGGTCAACCGCATCAACGCTGCGGTCGTAAAGACGGTGGCACGCAAGGACGTGCAGGACAAGCTCGCGCAGGAAGGCAGCGTGCCCGCCAGCGGCACGCCGCAGCAGTTCGACGCCTACATCCGCGCCGAGCACGCCAAGTGGGGCGCGCTGATCCGCGAAGCCGGCATCAAGCTGGACTGAGCCGTATGGACCGGATCGACTGCGTCGTGATCGGCGCCGGCGTGGTGGGTCTGTCCATCGCGCGATCGCTCGCCATGGCCGGGCGCGAGGTGGTGATCCTCGAGGCCGAGCACGCCATCGGCACGCATACCAGCGCGCGCAATTCGGAGGTGATCCATGCGGGCATCTCGTATGCGCCCGGCTCGCTCAAGGGCCGGCTGTGCGTGGCGGGCAAGGCCGCGGTGTACGCCTACTGCGCCGAACGCGGCATCGGCCACCAGCGCATCGGCAAGCTGATCGTGGCGGTGCAGGACTCGGAGCTGCCCGAGCTCGACAAATACGTCGCGCTCGGCGCGGCCCACGGCGTGACCGACCTGCGCATCCTTGACGCCGCCGAGGCACGCGACATGGAGCCCGAGGTGGCCTGCGTCGGCGCCCTGCACTCGCCCTCGACGGGCATCGTCGACAGCCACGCGCTGATGCTGTCGTACCTGGGCGACGCGGAACGTGCGGGTGCCTCGCTTGCTTTGCAGAGCCGTGTGCTGGCCGCGCGGCCCACGCCAGACGGCCTGGTGGTCGAGGTGGGCGGCGCGGAAGCAACGAGCGTGCTGTGCAACACGGTGGTGAACGCGGCGGGGTTGGGTGCGCAGCAGGTGGCATCGCGGATCGACGGCATGCCGGCCGGCCTGATGCCACCGCTGTACTACGCGATCGGCCACTACTTCTCGCTGGCGCGCAAATCGCCCTTCCGCCATCTCGTGTACCCGACCGGGCGTGAAGGCGCCTTGCGCGCCCACGTGACGCTCGACCTTGGTGGGCAATGCAAGTTCGGGCCGGACCTGAGCTGGCGCGACGGCATCGACTACAGCTTCGACGCCTCGCGCGAAGCGGCCTTCTACCAGTCGGTGCGCCGCTATTACCCCGCCTTGGAGGACGGTGAGTTGCAGCCGGGCTATACCGGCATCCGCCCGCGATTGGCGGGCCCGGGTTCGTCGATGCACAACACGGCGACGGATTTCGTGATCCAGACGCCGCAGGCACACGGCATCGCGGGGCTGGTCAACCTGTTCGGCATCGAATCGCCGGGGCTGACGGCATCGCTCGCGCTGGGCGAGCACGTCGCGGACCTCGTGGCAAAGATGCGGGCATGAAAAAACGGGCCCGAGGGCCCGTTCTTCTTTGTCAGCCCCCGAAGGAGCTGCAGTCAACCAATTACAGGCCAGCCTGGCGCGTGAACGACACGCTGGGCTTCTTGTAAGCAGCCGGCACTTCGTCGCGGTAGAACGCGCGGCGGTCGAGGCTGGCGAGCGGGTCGTGGGCCTTGGCGACGGCTTCAGCGCGGATCGTCGAGCGGTCGGCGGTCGAGGTGAAGGTCTGTGCGCCGGCGGTGGCGCCGTCGCTGTACTCGTTGCCGGCACGGGCGGCGGCCACGGCTTGCGACGCGACTTCCGAACGCGAGAGGGTCGAGTTCACGGTGTGCACGCCGTCATAGGTTTCGGCGTGGGCACCGGCAACAGCCAGGAGCGAGAGCGCAACGGCGGCGAGGGTCTTCGAGGCATTCATTTCAATCTCCTTCAGGTGGTGTGTCGATGGGATGAAGTTTGAGCCTGAAGCGCCCCAAAAAACGGCAGCAAAAGGAATCGCGGCGTTCACGGGATTGAAACAATCGCGCGCCGCCCGCGCATGCGATGCGGCGGCCGGAACCCTCTCCTCCAGAGGGAACGCACGAGAAAGTTCTCGCTGCCGGCATTCCTTGCATTCGCTGTACGCATGCAAGAAATGCACGCCGGACCCTCAGTGCGAGATCATCCAGGGCCGCCGCGACGGGGCCGATTTCGCCCCGTTCGGCGCGGTCTGCGTGGCACTGCGCCGCGACGATCCCGAGCAGCAACCGCAGCCCGAGGGATGCCTCAGCCGCGCATAGTCGCGCGAGCTCGCGGGCTCGTGGCGCGCGCGTTCGTTGGTGGCCATCGCGTGGCGCGTGTCGGCGGCCATCAGTGCCAGGCGCGGCGCGGCCGTGAACACGCGCGGCGAGGCGCTGCCGCAGTCGGGGCAGGCAGCGGGCTCGTCGCGCTGGCCCGAAGGCCGCAGCGATTCGAAGCCGCCGCACTGCCCGCAGGCGTAGTCGTAGGTCGGCATGGCTTCAGCGCAGGTCGTGCGACAGCGGCATGTCCACGCTGCCGTCGATGAACTTCACAGGCCCCGAGGCGTTCGGGTTGATGTCGAAGTCGAAGATGCCCGTGGGCAGCCACAGCGTGGCGCACGAGTTGGGCACGTCGACCACGCCGCTGATATGGCCCTGCACCGGTGCCGTGCCCAGAATCGAATAGGCCTGCGCGCCCGAGTAGCCGAACTTTTTCAGGTACTCGATGGCATTGAGGCAGGCCTGGCGGTAGGCCACGTTCACGTCGAGGTAGTGCTGCTTGCCGCTCTCGTCGACCGAGATGCCTTCGAAGATCAGGTAGTCGTTGTACTGCGGCGTGATGGGGCTGGGCTTGAAGATCGGGTTCTTGATGCCGTACTTCGCCATGCCGCCCTTGATGAGCGTGACCTTCATGTGCACCCAGCCGGCCATCTCGATGGCGCCGCAGAAGGTGATCTCGCCGTCGCCCTGGCTGAAGTGCAGGTCGCCCACGCTCAGGCCCGCGCCGTCGACGTACACGGGGAAGAACACCTTCGAGCCGCGCGACAAATCCTTGATGTCGCAGTTGCCGCCATGCTCGCGCGGCGGCACGGTGCGCGCGCCCTCGGCGGCGGCCTTCGCCCTCGCCTCGCCGGTCATCTTGCCCATGTGGGCGGTGCCGGCGAACGGCGGATTCGCAAGGCCGGGCACGCGGTCCGGGTCGGTGGCGATGAGCTTGCCTTCGCGTTCGTTCCACATGTCGAGCATGGGCTTGTCGGGCAGGCAGCCGATCAGGCCGGGGTGGATCAGCCCCGCGAAGTTCACGCCCGGGATGTGGCGCGAACTCGTGAACATGCCCTTGAAATCCCAGATCGATTTCTGCGCTTCGGGAAAGTGGTCGGTGAGGAAACCGCCGCCGTTCTTCTTCGAGAAGAAACCGTTGAAGCCCCACAGGCTGTCCTGCTTGGCCCCGATGTCCAGCAGGTCGACCACCAGCAGGTCGCCGGGTTCGGCCCCCTTCACGCCCACCGGGCCCGAGAGGTAGTGCACCGTGCTCAGGTCGATGTCGCGCACGTCGTCGGCGCTGTCGTTGTTCTTGATGAAACCGCCGGTCCAGTCGAAGGTCTCCAGGATGAAGTCGTCGCCCGGGTTGACCCAGCAGGCCATCGGAATGTCCGGGTGCCAGCGGTTGTGGATGTTCTCGTTCTCGGTGGGCGGCTTGGTCAGGTCGACCTTGATCAGCGTGTCCGTCATGTGCAGTGGCTCCTGGGGTTGTGGTTAGACAGAGAGATAGGCTTTGATGTGTTCCACATCGGTCTTGTCGCGCGCGGTCTCGTGCACGAGCCGGCCGCCCTCGATGACGAAGAGCCGGTCGGCCACGTCCATCGCGAAACTCAGCACCTGCTCGGACACGACGATGGTGATGCCGCGCAGCTTGCGGATCTCGTTGAGCGCCTTGGCGATGTCCTTGATGATCGAAGGCTGGATGCCCTCGGTGGGCTCGTCGAGCAGCAACACCTTGGGGTCGGTGACGAGCGCGCGCGCAATGGCGAGCTGCTGTTGCTGGCCGCCGGAGAGGTTGCCGCCCTTGCGGCTCTTCATGTCCCACAGCACGGGGAACAGCGCGTAGATCTCCTCGGGGATGCGGCGGGTCTTCGAGTTCTCCAGGCCGGTCTGGATGTTCTCTTCCACCGTCAGCGTCGGGAAGATCATCCGGCCCTGCGGCACGTACGCAATGCCCTTGGCCACGCGCCTGAAGCTCTCATCGCGCGACACGTCCTGCCCCGCCACTTCGATGCGCCCGCTCTTGATCGGCAGCACGCCCATGAGGCTCTTGAACAGCGTGGTCTTGCCCATGCCGTTGCGGCCCATGATGGCGATGGTTTCGTTGGCATGGCCCACGAACGAGATGCCGTGCAGCGCCTCGCTCTGGCCGTAGGCGGTGTGCAGGTCGTCGACCTTCAGCATGATGGTGCTCATGGTTCAGTGGCCCAGATAAACGTCGATGACCTTCGGGTCGGCTTGCACCTTCTCCATCGGCCCTTCGGCGAGGATCTTTCCCTGGTGCATCACGGTGACCTTGTGCGCGATCTGCTTCACGAAGGCCATGTCGTGCTCGATGACGATCACGGCGCGGTTGCGGCAGATGCGCTGAAGCAGGTCGGCCGTGAGCTCGCGTTCGCGCGCGCTCATGCCGGCGATGGGCTCGTCGAGCATCAGGAGCTCGGGCTCCTGCATCAGCAGCATGCCGATCTCCAGCCACTGCTTCTGGCCGTGGCTCAGGAGGCCCGCTTCGGTGCCAAGCTTGTCGGCCAGGCCGATCTCCGTGGCAATCGCCTGCACCTTGCCCTTGACCTCGTCGTCGCACTGGAAGGCCAGCGCACCGAACACCGAGCGGCCCTTCGGAAACGACACCTCCAGGTTCTGGAACACGCTGAGGTTCTCGTAGATCGACGGCGTCTGGAACTTGCGGCCGATGCCCAGCCGCACGCGCTTGTGCTCTGCCATCTTCGTGAGTTCGGTGTTCTTGAACTTGATGCTGCCGGCGCTGGCGCGCGTCTTGCCGCAGATCAGATCGAGCAGCGTGGTCTTGCCGGCGCCGTTGGGGCCGATGATCACGCGCAGCTCGTTCTTGTCGATGTACAGCGTCAGGTCGTCGATGGCCTTGAAGCCGTCGAAGGAGACGCTGAGGTCTTCCACGGCGAGCGCGAAGTCGGTGTTGCTCATGGGGTGGGGGCTCCGGGTTCGGTCAGGCGCGCTGGCGGCCGATGCCTTCGGGCAGCACGGGCTCGGCCTGCGGCGCGGCGACGGGTGAAGGGGCCGACACGGCGGCGGGCGGTGGCTTCGTCGCGGCGTCGCGCAGGGCCTGCCGGCGCGAGGCCCACCACGGCTTGATCGTGTCTTCCCACAGGCCCGCCAGGCCCATCGGGAAGGCCATGGTCACGCCGATGAAGAGCGCGGCCATCAGGAACAGCCACAGGTCGGGAAAGCTCTCGGAGAACAGCGTCTTGCCCGCGTTCACCAGCAGCGCGCCGTACACCGCGCCCACCAGGCTCATGCGGCCACCGACGGCGCAGAAGATCACCATCTCGATCGAGGGCACGATGCCCACGAAGCTCGGCGACATGAAGCCCACCTGCAGCGCGAACATCGCGCCACCGATGCCCGAGAGCCCGGCCGCCAGGCAGAAGGTGAAGACCTTGAAGTTCGACACGTCGTAGCCCGAGAAGCGCACGCGGTCTTCCTTGTCGCGCATGGCCAGCAGCAGCGTGCCCAGCTTGCTCGTCTGCACCCAGCGGCACAGCAGGATGCTGGCCACCAGCAGGCCCACGCAGACGTAGTAGAGGATGTACTTGGCGCTGTCGGTGCGCGTGTCCCAGCCCAGCAGCGTCTTCAGGTCGGTCATGCCGTTCACGCCGCCCGTGTAGCCCTGCTGGCCGATGATGAGCACGGTGCAGATGAGCGCCACCGCCTGCGTGATGATCGCGAAGTACACGCCGCCCACGCGGCGCTTGAACATCGCGAAGCTGATGAGCCAGGCCAGCGCCATCGGCGCCAGCACCACCAGCGCCAGGCTCAGCGGCAGGCTCTTGAACGGCAGCCACAGCGCGGGCAGCTCGGTGATCTGGTTCCAGTCCATGAAGTCCGGAATGCCGGGCGTCGACTGGATCTTGGTCGTGATCGGGTCGGAGGCTTCGAGCTTGAGGAACATCGCCATCGCATAGCCGCCGATGCCGAAGAACACGCCCTGCCCCAGGCTCAGCACGCCGCCGTAGCCCCACACCATGACGAGCCCCACGGCCACGAAGGCGTAGCTGAGGTACTTACCCACGAGGTTGAGGCGGAAGATGTCGAGCGACAGCGGCAGCACCACCGCGAGCAGCAGCACCAGCAGCAGGAGGCTGCCGAGCTGGTAGCGCCGGATCGAGGCCTTGAGGAAATTCATCGGGAGGTTCTCCGGGAAGGATTCGGGTTCAGCGACGGACCTTGACTGCGAAAAGTCCCTGCGGTCGCATCATGAGAATCAGCACGATCAAAGACAGCGTCAGCACCTTGGCCATCGAGCCGGTCATGAAGAACTCGGAGATCGACTGCGTCTGCGCGATGCCGAAGGCCGAGACCACGGTGCCCAGCAAGCTCGCGGCGCCCCCGAAGGTGACGACCAGGAAGGCGTCGACGATGTACAGCGAACCCGAGGTCGGCCCGGTCGATCCGATGGTGGTGAAGGCCGCGCCCGCCACGCCGGCAATGCCGCAGCCGATGGCGAAGGTGAGGCGGTCGGTCTTCTTCGTGTCGATGCCGGTGGCGTTCGCCATGGTGCGGTTGGCCACGGTGGCACGCACCCGCAGGCCCCAGCGGCTCTTGTGCAAGGCGATGAGCACGCCGCCCGTGACCAGCGCGGTGAGCGCCAGCACGAACAGGCCGTTGATCGGAATGTCCAGGCCTTCATGCGGCGTCCACGAGCCCATGAGCCATTCGGGCAGCGTGGGGCTCACTTCCTTCGGGCCGATGAAGGTGCGGAAAATCTGCTGCAGGCCCAGGCTGACGCCCCAGGTGGCGAGCAGCGTGTCGAGCGGTCGCTTGTACAGGTGGCGGATCAGCGCCCACTCCACGAGCCAGCCGGCGATGAAGGCGAACACGAAGGCCAGCCCGATCGCGATCGGAAAGTAGTACGGCATGAGCGAGGGCGCCATGCGTTCGGTCACCTGCGCGGCCAGGAAGATCGAGTAGGCGCCGATGGTCATGAACTCGCCATGCGCCATGTTGATCACGCCCATCTGCCCGAAGATGATCGCGAGCCCGAGGCCCATGAGCAGCAGCACCGCGAAGAGGCTCAGCCCCGCGAAGCCCTGCATCAGGCCGATGTTCATCATGTCCGAGAGGCTCATTGCGCAATATCCGGTAAGGGTCAGGGAACAAGTCGTGAGACACCGCGGAACCGGCTTTGCCGGGCCGCAGGTGTCGCCCCCTTGAGGGGGAGGCGGCTACACGAAGTGAGCCGCTTCGGGGGAGTTACTGATACCCCTTCGGGAACGGATCGGGCTTGATCAGTTCGCCCGATTCGGCAACGACCTTGAAGCTGCCATCCAGCTGCCCCTGCCCGATGCGCGCCTTGCTCCACAGATGGTGGTTGGCATCCAGCTTCACGTAGCCTTCCGGCGCCGTCTTCAGCTCGATGCCCGGCGACGCCGCTACCACCTTGTCGATGTCGAAGCTGCCCGCCTTCTCCACCGCGGCCTTCCACAGCCACGGGCCCAGGTAGCCCGCCTGCGTCACGTCGCCGATCACCGCGTCCTTGCCGTACTTGGCCTTGAAGGCGGCCACGAACTTCTTGTTGTTCTCGTTGTCCAGCGTCTGGAAGTACTTCATCGACGAGTAGAAGCCCGCGAAGTTCTCGCCGCCCACGCCGGTCATCTCGTCCTCGGTCACGGCCAGCGTCAGCAGGAACTGCTTGTCGCCCGTGATGCCCGCGGCCTTGAGCTGCTTGTAGAAGGCCACATTCGAGCCGCCCACCACCGCCGCGAAGATGCAGTCGGGCTTGGCCACCTTGATCTTGTTGATCAGCGAGTTGAAGTTGGTGTGGCCCAGCGGGTAGTACTCCTCGCCCTTGACCGAACCCTTCTGGAAGTTCTCGATGTGCTTGCGCGCGATCTTCATCGAGGTGCGCGGCCAGATGTAGTCGGAGCCGACGAGGAAGAAGGTCTTGGCCTTCTTCTCCTTCGCGCCCCAGTCGAGGCCCCAGATGATCTGCTGCGTGGCTTCCTGGCCCGTGTAGATCACGTTCTTGCTCTGCTCCAGGCCTTCGTAGAAGGTCGGGTAGTACAAGAGGCCGTTCTCTTTTTCGAACACCGGCAGCACGGCCTTGCGCGAGGCGCTGGTCCAGCAGCCGAACACGGCCGCGACCTTGTCGTTGACCAGGAGCTTCTTCGACTTCTCGGCGAAGGTGGGCCAGTCGGAGGCGCCGTCTTCCTTGATGACCTTGATCTTGCGACCCAGGATGCCGCCCATCGCGTTGATCTGGTCGATGGCGAGCTGCTCGGCCTGGATGGAGCCGGTCTCCGAAATGGCCATGGTGCCGGTGGACGAATGCAGCTGGCCTACCGTGACCTCGGTGTCGGTCACCGCGAGCTTGGTGGTGTTGACCTTGGCCGTGGGGAACTGACCCTGGCCGAAGCTCAGGCCGCTCAGGCCCATCACGGGCAGCGCGGCGGCGCCCTGCAGCAGGCGGCGGCGGCGCAGTGCCATGGCATCGAGGGAAGAAGGATCGGAATCACGCGACATCAGGAACTCCAGGCAGGTTGAAAGAAGAGTGAGCCGCGCACCATCGCAGTGCATCGGACGGTGCTGCGAGCACCATGGCTGGTACTTTAGAAATCACTTGCCTCTGCGCGAATACGTCATTCAACGTAGCGATGCGCCCCTGCCCGGGCCGCAGACTCGCGAGCAGACAAGGCACGGGACAGCAGGGAGCGCTTCTTGCTGTACCTGCCGCATGCCACCGTTGCCGCCGCCGCGAGAACCCGCCATGACATCCGTCTCCGGACAGAAGATCTTTCGCATCCGCCGCGACTACAACGCCTGGGTCGCGAACGAGACGCTGGAGGACTACGCGCTGCGCTACACGCCGCGCAGCTTTCGCAAGTGGTCGGAGTTCCGCGTGGCAAACGCGGCCTTCGGCGCCACCTCGTTCCTGGCGCTGGAGGCCATCGGCGGCGCCATCGCGCTGAGCTACGGTTTCTCGAACGCGCTGTGGGCGATCCTGGTGGTAGGGCTCATCACCTTTCTCACTGGCTTGCCCATCTCGTACTACGCCGCCCGCCACGGCGTGGACATGGACCTGCTCACGCGCGGCGCGGGCTTCGGCTACCTGGGCTCCACGCTCACCTCGCTGATCTACGCGAGCTTCACCTTCATCTTCTTCGCGCTCGAAGCGGCCATCCTCGCGCTGGCGCTGCAGATGTACCTCGATTGGCCGCTGTGGCTGCTGTACCTGGTGTCGTCGATCGTGATCATTCCGCTGGTGGCGCGCGGCATCACGCTCATTTCGGGGCTGCAGCTGTGGACGCAGCCGATCTGGATCGTGCTGTTCGTCTGCCCCTTCATCGCGGTGGTGGTGAAAAAGCCCGAGCTGTATGCCGACTTCACCGGCCTCGTGGGCCGCACCTCGGACAGCAGCGGTTTCGATCCGCTGATGTTCGGCGCTGCCGCCACGGTGGCCTTCTCGCTCGTGGTGCAGATCGGCGAGCAGGTCGACTACCTGCGCTTTTTGCCCGAGAAGACCGCCGCCAACCGCGGGCGCTGGTGGACCGCGGTGCTGGTCGCCGGGCCGGGCTGGATCGTGCCGGGCATGCTGAAGATGATGGGCGGCGCATTCCTCGCCTTCCTGGCGCTGCAGCACGAGATACCGGCCAACCACGCGATCGAGCCGACGCAGATGTACCTCACGGGCTTCTCGTACGTGCTGCGCGATCCGGCGTGGGTGCTGGGCATCACGGTGCTGTTCGTGGTCGTGTCGCAGATGAAGATCAACCTGACCAACGCCTATGCGGGCTCGCTCGCGTGGTCGAACTTCTTCGCGCGGCTCACGCACAGCCACCCGGGGCGCGTGGTGTGGCTGGTGTTCAACGTGGCCATCGCGATTTTGCTGATGGCGCTGGGCGTCTTCGCCGCGCTGGAGCACGTGCTGGGCTTCTACAGCAACATCGCCATTGCCTGGGTCGGCGCGCTGGTGGCCGACCTGGTCATCAACAAGCCGCTGGGCTGGAGCCCGAAGACCATCGAGTTCAAGCGCGCGCACCTGTACGACATCAACCCCGTGGGCCTGGTCGCGATGCTGGTGGCGGCGGCGCTGGCGATGCTGGCCTATTCGGGCGCGCTCGGCCAGTGGGCGCGGGCCTTCTCGCCCTTCATCGCGCTGGCCACGGCCATGGCCGTGTCACCGCTGCTGGCGTGGCGGACGCGCGGGCGCTACTACCTGGCGCGCACCGACATCGACCGCTGGACGCCGGGCCAGAGCGTGAAATGCTCGGTGTGTGACAACAGCTTCGAATCGGAAGACATGGCGCACTGCCCGGCCTACAGCGCGCCGATCTGCTCGCTGTGCTGCACGCTCGAATCGCGCTGCCACGACCGCTGCAAGACCGACTCGCGCGCGGCCGAGCAGATGAGCGGCTGGCTGCAGGCGCTGCTGCCGCCCGCGCTGTCGGCGCGACTGAACTTCCGCGTCGCGCATTACCTGCTGGTCGCCACCTCGCTGATCGCGCTGCTCGCCACGGTGGTGGGCGTGGTCTACGCGCAGGAGGCCATTGCGGGCACCATCGATTCGGCGATGGCGACGGCCTTTCTCAAAGTGTTCGCGCTGCTCTCGGTGATCGCCGCCGTGGCCGCGTGGTGGGTGGTGCTGGGCAGCGAGAGCCGGCAGATGGCGCAGGAGGAATCGAACCGCCACAACAACCTGCTGGCCCTGGAGATCGAAGCGCACCGCCGCACCGACGCCGCGCTGCAGACCGCCAAGGAAGCCGCCGAAGCCGCGAACCAGGCCAAGACGCGCTACGTGGCCGGCATGACGCACGAACTGCGCACGCCGCTCAACAGCATCCTGGGGTACTCGCAGATCCTGCTCAAGGGCGGCGACGCGGCCCTGCCGCCGCGCGAGGCGGTGCAGACCATCCACCGCAGCGGCGAGCACATGCTGGGCCTCATCGACGGGCTGCTCGACCTCGCGCGCATCGAGGCCGGCCGGCTGCAGCTGGAGCCCTCGCCGCTGGCGCTGCCGGCCTTTCTCGACCAGGTGGTGCAGATGGTGCGCCCGCAGGCCGAGGCCAAGGGCCTGGCGTTCGTCTACACGCATGCGGGCCGGCTGCCACCGTGGGTGCATGCCGACGTGAAGTGGCTGCGCCAGATTCTCATCAACCTGCTGACCAACGCCGTGCGCTTCACCGACAGCGGCACCGTCACGCTGCATGTGGATGCACGGCGCGAGGTGCTGCGCTTCGACGTGGTCGACACCGGCATCGGCGTGGCGCCGCAGGACCGCCAGCGCATCTTCCTGCCCTTCGAGCGCGGCGCCGCGGGCCGCCGGCGCGGCGAGCCGGGCACGGGGCTGGGCCTCACGATCACCGGGCTGCTCACCTCGCTGATGGGCGGCGAGCTCAAGCTGGCGTCGACCTCGTCGGCGGGCAGCACCTTCAGCGTGCGCGTGTACCTGCGTGAGGTGGCCGATCCCGGCCCGCAGGCGGGCTCGCGCGAGCCGGTGTCGGGCTACCTGGGCGAGCGCCGCACGCTGCTGGTGGTGGACGACCAGCCGGTGCAGCGCCAGATGCTCGCCGGCATGCTCGCGCCGCTGGGCTTCACGGTGCGCGAGGCGGCCAGTGGCACCGAGTGCCTGGACAGCCTGCGCGAAGAGCTGCCCTCGGCCATTCTGCTGGACCTGACGATGGACGACATGGACGGCTGGCAGACCGCGCGCTCGGTGCGGGCCTCGGGCTTTGCCGAGCTGCCGATCATCATCGTCTCGGCCAACATGTTCGAGAACCAGGCCGACCGGTTGCGCGCCGCGGGCTGCCAGGCCTTCGTGGGCAAGCCGGTGATCGAGTCGGAACTCATCGCCACGCTGGAGCGGCACCTGGGCCTCGAATGGCTGGCGACGGGCGACGCCCTGCCGCCGCCCACCGACCCCGACCTGGCGCCGCCGCGCCCGCCCCTGCTCGCGCTCGGCGAAGACGACCGCGCCGACCTCATGCGCCTGGTGCAGATGGGCCACGTGCGCGGCCTGCACACCGCGCTCGACCGGCTGGCCGCGGCCTCGCCCGCCGCGGCCGCCACCTGCACCTGGCTGCGCGGCATGGTCGCGCGCTTCGAACTCGACAACCTCCGCAACGCACTGGCAGAAGATGCAGACACTCCCCTCGCCCGGTCATGAATCCGAACGCCCCGTCGTGCTGGTGGTGGACGACGCCCCCAGCAGCCTGGGCATGCTGTGCGACACGCTGGAGGCCAGTGGCTACACCGTGCTGGTGGCGGCCGACGGCGAGGCCGCGCTGCAGCGGCTCGAGCTGGTGGTGCCCGACGCGATATTGCTCGACGGCCTCATGCCCGGCCTCTCGGGCTTCGAGACCTGCCGGCGCATCAAGGCCAACGCAGCGCTGGCGCACATCCCGGTGCTGTTCATGACGGGCCTGTCGGAAACCGCGCACGTGGTCGAGGGCTTCGAGTGCGGCGGCGTCGACTACGTGGTGAAGCCGATCCGCGCGCAGGAGGTGCTGGCGCGGCTGCACACCCACACGCGCAACGCCCGCATCACGCGCATGGCGCGCGACGCGGTCGACGTGGCGGGCATGGGCGTGGTGTTCGTCGACACGCGCGGGCGCATCGCCTGGCGCTCGCCGCAGGCCGCGCTGTGGCTGCATGCGCTCGAAGACCCGGTGGCGCCGGGGCGCCTGCCCGCGTCGGTGGAGCCTGCGCTGGCGCCGGGTGCGTCGATCGCCATCGGCACCGCCACGGGCATGCGCCTGTCGGTGCGCAACCTGGGTGCGGCGGCGCTGGGCGAGACCATGCTGCTGTTCGCCATCCAGCGCGAAGGGCCGGCCGCGCGCCTGGCCGACGCGGCCCTCACGCCGCGCGAGACCGAGGTGCTGTCCTGGCTCGCCAAGGGCAAGACCAACCGCGACATCGGCGAGATCCTGGGCACCAGCCCGCGCACGGTGAACAAGCACCTGGAGCACATCTTCGAGAAGCTGGGGGTGGAGACCCGCGCGGCGGCTGCGGCACTGGCGAGCGGCATGTAAACCCCCACGGGGTAACCGCCCCCGCGGCACTGGGCTATCGCCCCCCAAAGACGCCGGTTGCGCTCAGAATGCGAAAGCCACAGGAGAGAGACATGCTTTCAAGCCTGCTGACCTTCCCGCCCCGCGAGAGCGCCTACCGGCGCAAGTTCCTGAACAACACGGACGAGAACCTCTTCATGGGGTCGTTCGAGAGCTTCGAGGCGGCCGAGGCTGGCGCGCCGCCCAGCAAGGCCGTCGGCTACGCCAACGCCGACGCGGGCGAGCTCTACAGCCCGCAGATCTATTTCTACGACTATCCCGGCCTCTTCTGGCTGGGCCGCTCCATCGACGCGGGCCTGACGCGCGTGTTCGACCTGGGCGGGCACGTCGGCATCAAGTACTACGCCTTCCGGCGCGTGCTGAGCTACCCCGACACCCTGCGCTGGACGGTGTGCGACGTGCCCGGCGTGGTCGAGAGCGGCCGCGCGATGGCCGTCAAGCGTGAGGCGACCGCGCAGCTCGGCTTCACCACCGACTACCGCGATGCGAGCGGCTGCGACGTGCTGTACGTGTCGGGCAGCCTGCAGTACCTGCCGATGCGCATGGACGCGATTCTTTCCGCGCTCGCCGTGAAGCCCCGGCGCATCGTCATGAACACCACGGCCGTGCACCCCGAGCGCACGATCTACACGCTCAACAGCATCGGCGTGGCCGTGTGCGCCTACCGCATCCAGCACCACGACGAGCTGCTGGCCGACCTGGCACGCTCCGGCTATCGCAAGCGCGACGTGTGGCGCAACGAGGGCAAGCCGATCGAGGTGCCCTTCGTCGATGGCGGGGACGAGCCTTACTACGCGGGCTGCTGCTTCGACCTGATCGCCTGATTCGACCTCGTCGCCTTGCGGGTGCCGCCCTATCGCACCTCGTAGTCTTCCATCGGCTTGTCGCTGGGGTTGGCCCAGGCGGCCCTGGTCAGGGCGCTGGCCGGCAGTCCCACCTTCGCGCCGTGCGGCGCAATGGGCTGCATGAACCACTTGTCGTAGATCCGCGCGGCGTCCCCGCTCCTTGCCAACGCCAGGACGCTTTGATCGACCAGCTTCTTGAACGCGGCATCGCCCTTGGGAATCATGATCGCGATCGGCTCGACGCTGAGCACCTGGTCGAGCAGCCGGTACTGCGCGGGCTCCTTGCTCCTGGAAATCAAGGTGGCAAGGATCTGCCCGTCGGCGACGAAGCCCTCCGCGCGGCCCGATTCGAGCAGCAGGAACCCTTCGCTGTTGTCCTTGGCGTACACCTGCGCGATCTCAGGGGCGTTGTCGCGCTTGAGTTTTCTCAGCAGCTGGACGGAGGTGCTCCCCGTCGTGACGGCCACCGCCTTGCCGGCGAGCTGGGCCGCCGAAGCAACGCCGGATGTCGCCTTGACCGCGATGCGAACCCCCTCGACATAGAGCGTCGGGGCGAACGCGACGTCCTTCTGGCGCGCCGCATTGTTGGTCGTGGTACCGCACTCGATGTCGACCGTTCCGTTCTGCACGAGGGGCATGCGGTTCTGCGGCGTGACGAGCTGGTACTTCACGTGGATCTTGCCGATCTGCAACGCCTTCCCGATGTCGGCAATGACACGTTCGCAGACCTCGACGTGAAAGCCCGTGTAGCTGCCGGGCCCCAGGGTGAAGGACATGGCGCCCGAGGCGTCGCGCACGCCCATGGTGATGGCGCCGGACTCCCTGATCTTCTTCAGCACGTCGGTTTGGGCGGATGCACGCCCGGCACACAGCAGGAGCGCCGCGGCCGTTGCGGCCGCCAGAAGGCAGTGGGTTGTTTTCACGTCGGCGCTTTCAGACGGCGAACAGCGAATCCAGGTCCGCAAAGGACTTCAGCTCGATGGCGTTGCCCGACGGGTCGAGAAAGAACATCGTCGCCTGTTCGCCGGGCTCGCCCTTGAACCGGATGTAGGGCTCGATCACGAATGACGTCTGGCGTGCGATGAGCTTGTCGGCCATTGCCTGCCACAGGTCCATCGGCAGCACGGCGCCGAAGTGACGCACAGGCACGTCATGGCCGTCCACGGCGCTGTGCGTCTTGTGGCCGCATTCGTCGGGCGCCAGGTGCGCCACGATCTGGTGGCCGTGGAAGTTGAAGTCGACCCACTCGGTCGAACTGCGGCCTTCAGGACATTCGAGCAACTCGCCGTAGAAGGCGCGCGCCTCGGCGATGTCGCGCACGGGAAAGGCCAGGTGGAACGGGATGCGTGCAGTGGGGGTGCTCATGGGGTTCATCGATCAAGGAGTTCAGGGTGAGCAAACTCTAAGCAGCGATCCACATAACCGAAAACGATATATTTCATCGCTGAGCACCACCCATTTCGATGAATCCCGAATGATCACCGAGCTTCGAACCTTCATCGCCGTGTGTCGCCACGGCACATTCGCCGCGGCGGGAGAGCGCATCGGCCTCACGCAATCGGCCGTCAGCAGCCAGATCAAGCGGCTCGAGGAATCCCTGGGGTTCCCGCTTTTCGACCGCACAGGCCGCTCTGCCACCTTGAATGCGGCGGGCGAGACCACGCTGGGACGGGCGGAAGAAATCTGCGGCCTCTACGCCAAGCTCGGCGAGCTGCCCGACGACGCTGCGAACGCCGGGCTGCTGCGCATCGGCGCCATTGCGTCCGCGCAGCCGACGCTGGTGGCGCGGGCGCTCGAAAAACTGCGCGCCGGCTTCCCCCTGCTGCGCGTGCACATCTCGCCCGGCGTGTCGATGCGGCTGATGGACGACCTGGACGCCGGCAGCATCGATGCGGCCGTGATCATCCGGCCGCCTTTCGGCATTCTTCCCGAGCTGACCTGGCAGACCCTGGTGCGCGAGCCCTATGTGCTCATTGCCCCCGCGAACGTGCCGGGCAGGAACTGGCGCACCCTGCTGCAGGAACAGCCGTTCCTGCGCTACGACCGCGCATCGTTCGGCGGACGCATGGTCGAACGATTCCTCCAGCGTGAAGGCCTCGTGGTCAACGACGCCATCGAGGTCGACGAAATCTCCGGGCTCATCCACCTGGCCTCCAAGGGCCTGGGCGTTGCGCTCGTGCCGTGGGTCGAGGCCCACTTGCCGCTGCCGCCGGGCGTGCGCATGCTGTCCCTCGGCGAGGCCACGTTCCATCGCGAGATCGGCCTCCTGCAGCGCAAGCCACGCGCCAGCCCGCCCCTCGTCGCGCAGTTTGCGCAGTGTCTGCGGGACGCGGCCGAACCCGCGAAGGCGGGGCGAAAGAAAGCCTTGACGACCTCCAAAAAGATATTAGAGTGATATCACTTTCAACAGGAGGCCTTCATGCACGAGCAGACCCCGTCCATCCCTCGCCCGGTCCGCAGGGAGCGGCCGTACCGGTCCGTCAACGGATACGGCATCGTTGCCGTGGCGCTGCTGATCCTTGCGGTCGGCGCCTGGGTTCTCGTGCGGCGGATGATGCCGCTGCCCCTGAGCATCTTGCTGATCGTCGTCGGCGTCTCGCTGCTGCCGGGGCTGTACATGCTCAAGCCCAACGAGGGCATCATCCTCACGCTCTTCGGCAAGTACCAGGGCACCGACCGCAGCGAGGGCTTGCGCTGGACCAACCCGTTCCAGGCCGGCCAGAAGATTTCGCTGCGCGCGCGCAACCTGAACACGCCGCCGCTGAAGGTGAACGACAAGCGCGGCAACCCGGTGGAGATCGGCGCGGCCGTGGTCTGGCGCGTGCACGACACGGCGCAGGCCGTGTTCGAGATCGACGACTACAACAAGTTCGTCGCCATCCAGTCCGAAGCCGCCATCCGCCACCTGGCCACGCTCTACGCGTACGACAGCGGCGACGACCTGCAAAGCGACGAGGTCACGCTGCGCGCCGGGCTCGACGTGGTGGCCGACGCCCTCAAGGCCGAGCTGAACCAGCGCTTTGCCAGCGCCGGCGTCGAGGTGCTCGATGCCAAGCTCACGCACCTGGCCTATGCGCCCGAGATCGCCCAGGTGATGCTGCGGCGCCAGCAGGCGGTGGCCATCGTGAGCGCGCGGCACCAGATCGTGGCGGGCGCGGTCGGCATGGTCGAGGCTGCCCTCAAGGGGCTGTCGGAGCGCAACCTCGTCGTGCTCGATGACGAACGCAAGGCCTCGATGGTGTCGAACCTGCTGGTGGTACTGTGCTCGGACCGCGAAACCCAGCCCGTGGTCAACACGGGCACGCTCTACACCTGATGCATCCACGGCACCTGTTCACCGCCGCCACGTCGTTGTTCCCTGATGGCCAGTCCCGGTAAGAAGTCCTACCCGCTGCGCATCGATCCGGCCCTGTGGGCCGAGATCGAGCGGCTGGCGGCCCAGGAGCTGCGCAGCGCGAACGCGCAGGTCGAGTTCCTGCTGCGCGAAGGGCTGGCGAAGCGGGGGCGGCTGCCGGCGGCGGCTGCGCCCGCCAAGGACGCGGACCCGCCCAAGCCCTCGCGCTAGTAGTAACCCCGAATTTCCTGAAGGCCGATTGACAGGCTCGCCCCCTACGATGGCACGGCACGATCTTCAGGAGACACACGCCGTGACAGCCTTCGCCTTCCCCCGTTCCGCCCTGACCCGCCGCGCCGCCCTGGCGCTGGCCGCCTCATTCGCGCTCGCCGGTTGCGTCAGCACACCACCCGCCGCGACGGGCGACATCCACGTCATGACCTCCGGCGGCTTCACCGCCGCCTACAACGAGCTGCGCCCCGGCTTCGAGCGCAGCACCGGCCGCAGCGTGAAGACGGCTTACGGCGCGTCGATGGGCAACGCCAGCGATTCGATTCCCAGCCGCCTGGGGCGCAACGAACCCGCCGACGTCGTGATCCTCGCGCGCCCCGCGCTCGATGCGCTGGTGGCGCAGGGCAAGGTGGTGGCGGGCAGCCAGGTCGACCTGGTGCGTTCGTCGATCGGCTTCGCGGTGCGCAAGGGCGCGCCCAAGCCGGACATCGGCACGGTCGACGCGCTCAAGCGCACGCTGCTCGCGGCGCCGTCGATCGCCTATTCGGCGAGCGCGAGCGGCACCTACTACGAGACCGAGCTGCTCAAGACGCTGGGCATCGAGGACCTGGTGAAGCCCAAGAGCAAGCGCATCCTCAGCGAGCGCGTGGGCACGGTGGTGGCGCGCGGCGACGCGGCCCTCGGCCTGCAGCAGGTGAGCGAGCTGCTGCCCATCGAGGGCATCGACTACATCGGCCCGCTGCCCGCCGAAGTGCAGCGCGTGACGGTGTTCTCGGCCGGCGTGGCCACGGCCTCCAAGCAGCCCGAAGCAGCGCGGCAGCTGATCCGCTACCTCAACGCCCCGGCCGCGGCGCCGACGATCGCGAAGACGGGGCTGGAGCCCCTGTCAGCACGCTGAGCCGGCGCCCCACGGCCCGTAAACTGGCGGCCTTCATCCCCTCCTTCCGCCTTCCCGACGAACGGACGCCATGACCACATCGCCCTCTTCCGCCCTCGTGACCGCCTTCGCGCCCAGCGGCACGCTGCGCGCCTCGATCAACCTCGGCAACCCGATCCTGGCCAACAAGGACGCCAGCACGGGCGAACCGGTCGGCGTATCGATCGACCTGGCCCGCGAGTTCGCGCGGCGCCTTGGCGTGGGCATCGAGCTGATCGTGTTCGAGAAGGCCGCGGCCTCGGTGGACGCGGTGAAGAACGAAAAGACCGACATCGGTTTCTTCGCGGTCGATCCGGCGCGCAGCGAAGGGCTGCGCTTCACGGCGCCCTATGTGCTGATCGAAGGCAGCTACCTCGTGCCTGAATCTTCTGCGCTGACCGACAACGCGCAGGTCGATGCCGCAGGCCACCGTATCTCGGTCGGCTCTGGCAGTGCCTATGACCTGTTCCTCACGCGCGAGATCAAGGCGGCCGAGATCGTGCGTCTGCAGGGCGCCGGGCCTGCGCTCGCGGCATTGCGCGCGGGCGAGGTCGAGGTGGCGGCGGGCATCCGCCAGCTGCTCGAAGGCGAAGCGGCCCGCGCACCTGGGGTGCGTGTGCTGCCGGGGCGCTTCATGGTGATCCAGCAGGCGATGGGAACGCCGGCCAGCCGGGGGGCCGAGGCGCAGGCGCTGCTTGCTGCCTTCGTCGAGGAGATGAAGGCTTCGGGCTTTGTGGCCGATGCGTTGAAGCGCCATCGCATCGAAGGCGCGATCGTTGCGCCCTGATCGAGCGCGCTCGTTCAGGGCGCGTGCACAGGCCACCGGGTACTTCCCTCCGCGAATGTCCCCCGGCCTGCGGCCTCCTCCTTGATTTCGCTGCGGGAAGCACCCAGTGTCCTGCGCCCACTGAGTGCTGTCGTCGTGGTGGTGGCCGATCAGAGCTTGTGGGCCTCCACCGGTCCCTGCGAATAGAACAGGAAGTAGCCCGTCTGCGTCTTGAAGCCGTTCTTCTGCCACCCGGGCGGCACCTTGAAGATGCCGAGCTGGTCGCTCGAGATGCCGACGAAGGACGTGTTCTCCGTGTCGGTGGTGATGCGGCTCCAGCGTTCGCGCGTCACCGGCTGCAGCTGCATCTTCGGTTCGCTCCACTCGGGTGTGCGCACCTTGTCGCGCATGATGTAGCGGTCGCCGTCGCGCTCGATCTTGACGACCTCCTTGAGCACGCCGTTGCGTTCGACGGCATAGACGCCGACCAGTTCGGTCTCGGGCCCGCCGCGCGCGCCGCAGGCCGAGAGCAGTGACACGCAGGCCACTGCCAGCAAAGAATTCAGAAGAGTGTTCATGGGATTCGAATGAAGTGACGCATGCGCCGCCGGGCGGCGCATGCGGGGTTCACGAAAGAAGGTTCGGTTCCATCCGACTCAACGCTTCTGGTTCTCGCGCAGCGGCAGCTTGCCCTGGAAGCGCAGCGCGTGCGGGTACTCTTCCTTGCCGCCCGCTTCCACCGCCGCCGTCTTCTGCTGACTCAGCTGCGTCTTGGCGAGCAGCGGCGCCGGCAGGTTAAGCACGCCCTTGATCTGGTCGTACTGCGCCTGCGTGATGCGCCCCACGCCCAGCAGGCGGAAGGCATCGCGCTCGATGTTCAGCAGCAGCGGCTTGTTGCCCGCGAAGTTCTGCACCTTGGCCAGCAGGTTGCTCCACGACGGCGCGCTGTAGTTGCTCACGTAGTAGTCCTGCCCCGTCGGCCCGGCGAGCACCGCGGTGCAGCCCGGCAGCTCGACCTGCGTGGCGTTGTTCGACATCACGAAGGTCTCGCGCTTTTCCATTGCGTCGCCGTACGCCAGCGTGACGGGAATGGTCCACGTCGAGGCCGGGAACTGGTTCTGGTTGGGGAACGACTCCTGCGTGATGTTCACGTAGGTGCGGTCGCCGGCGCATTGCGCATCGACCGTGAGCAGCGGAATGCCGGTCTGGCGGATGAAGCTGTCGCCGATCTCGCTCACCTTCTTGCCGCCGGCGGCCTTCTCCAGCGAGGTCCACAGCCGCGTGGGCGTGACGTTGCCGAACGCGTAGTCCTTCAAATAGATCTGCAGGCCCTTCTGCATCGCCTCTTCGCCGATGTAGTTCTGCACCATCTCCAGCACGTGGCTGCCCTTGTTGTAGACAAAGATCGCCGGGCTGATGAAGCCGAAGGAGCCTGCATCATTCAGGTTGCGCTGCACCGGTACGGCCGAGGGCTTCAGGTCGGCGACGATCACGTTGTGCTTGTCGAGCACGTAGTCGGAGAAGCTGTAGTACTCCGGGTGGAACTTGATCGTGGTGCGCCGTTCGAACCAGCGCGCAAACGACTCGTTGAGCCACACGTTGTCCCACCAGTCGAGCGTGACGAGGTCGCCGAACCACTGGTGCGCCACCTCGTGCGTGACCACGGTCACCGAGTACAGCGTGGGCTTGTCGCCGGGCTTGGTGAGCACCGCATCGGCAAACTCGAAGATCGCACCCCAGTTCTCCATGCCGCCGAAGCCGGTGTTGGGCTTGTTGTCGTAGCTGTCGTTGGCGGCCACGGTGTCGAACTTCTTGAAGGGCAGCGAGATGCCGGTGTACTTGTAGTAGTAGTCCATCGACACCTTGGTCCACTCCATCGCGAACTTGGCCCAGTCGGAGCGGCCCGGCGGCGTGAACCAGCGCAGCGCCATGTCGCTGCCATCGAGCGGGTTCTTGAAGGTGTCGGCCAGGATGTCGAACTTGCCGCCGCCGAAGAAGGCCAGGTACATCGGCATCGAGGGCGTCTTCTCGAAGGCGACGCGCTGGTAGCCGTCGGGCAGTTTCACGGCCTCCGTCTGCGCGCCGTTGGACACGGTCTTCCAGTCGCCCGGCACCTCGGCCGAGATCTCGAAGGTGTGGCGGAAGGCCGGCTCGTCCCAGCCCGGGAACCACTGGCGTGCGAAGTTGGTTTCGCCCTGCGTCACGATGGCGTCGCTGCTCACGCCCTCGGGCGTCGAGAGGCCCACCTTGAAGATGCCCGACGCGGCCGAGCACAGCGGGTTCTTCGCCATCACTTCCGGCGTGCAGTACTCGGCATCGGAGAACTGGATCTTGCCGTCCCACTCCATGTGCAGCAGGTACTTGCCCTTGGCGATCTGGCCGTCGTTCAGCCGCAGCTGCACGAAGTCGCCGCGCGTCTGCGGCGTGGGAATCAGCGGGATCACCTCGCCCGGCTTGGACACCTTGCGCAGCGTGGTGCGCCCGCGCGCAAAGTTGAGGTCGTGCGCGGCGACGACGATGGCGTCCACCGGCTTGAGCACGTCGATCTCCACGTCGGCGCGGCCCACGAAAGTCTTGAGCGCCGCATCGGGGCGGAACCACAGCTTGTAGTTCACGGGCCAGACCGTGTCGGGCAACTCCATCGGCCGGGCCGAGCGATCGACCGCGGCCACTGCCGAATCGCGTGCAGCGGGCACGCCGTCGTCGGGGGTCTTCTTGGTGGTGTCGCCGCTGTCGGCCGCGGGCGCGTTGGCCAGCGACGGCGCGTTCAGGCCGGTGCCGCCGAACGATGCGCCACCGCCGCTGTCTCCGCCGCCGCCGCAGGCCGTCAACGCGGCAAGGGTCACGGCCGTGAGGGCCAGGCAATGAACGACAGGTGTATTCAGTGATTTCATGATCGCCTCTGGGTACTCTTGGTAAGGAACATGCGCCGCACCGCAGGCACCGGCGGATAGCCGGCGATGCGCGTGACGCGCGCGGAATGAGTGGAACGACAGATCAGCAGGAAATGCGGGCAGCACAGTGCCCTCCCGTCGAACAGACAGTTCGTCAGGAACGCAGGCTCAGGCCGGACCGCACCGCGTGTGCTGCGGTGGTCCCAGGATGCGCGGGGCGAGCGGCGCCATTCCCGTCAGGACGCGGGGTGTTGGGGGGGAGCGTGTGAACGCGGTGGGGTGTCGCGGGCCGGGCTCAGTGCCCGTGCATCGACGCGATGCGTTCACCCGTCAGGTGAACGGCCGGGGCCATGGCGAAAGCGATGGCGACGGCAAGACTGGCTGCGGCTCTTGTGGTTGATTTCACGCGCATTCCCTCGTCCGTTGAAGTGCACGCAGTTGTAGCTGATCGATGCAATGAGCTCAACGATCCGCGGAACTTTTCTCTCTCCAATTGTTCGCGCGCGATAGGCCGAATGGCGTCATGGCACGCGACGCGTGCCATGCGATACGAAGATGGTTCTGCGACCGAAACACCTGCTCACGCAGATGACAAAAACACGGGGCCTTCACTGTGACGAAGCGGCCACAGTACGAAGGTTCAAGCCGCGGCGAAGGTTACGAAAGCTGTGAACCAGAGACTGCAGCAGTGCGTTGCGCGCGCTCGCGCCACCACAGCAGAAAGCCGCATGCGAACACGACGACCTGCGTGCCGATGAGCAGTGCAAAGCCCGCGAAGAAACCCGCCGCCGACGAGGCCGCCGTCACCGCCGTGTTCGCCGCGCCCGATCCATGCGACACCGCGCTGATCACGCCGCCCATCAGCGCCGGCATGAAGCCCGCCACGAGGCTGCCCACGCCGTTGGTCACGCCGAAGGCACTGGCCGTGTGCTCGGGCCGCGAGCAGTGCTGCACGGTGCTCGGAATGGCGGGGCTTTGCAGGCCCCAGAAGAAGTTGGCCGCCACGAGGCAGGTTGCGGCCATGTACGGGTCGCGCGCATTGATGGCCAGCAGCACCGACAGTGCCACGCCCGCGCTCGCGCCCATGAAGATGAAGGGCACGCGGTCGCGCCCGAGCTTGTCGATGAGCACGCCGCCCGTGAACACCGCGAGCACGGTGGCGTACTGCGGCAGCGAGGCGATCCAGCCCATCTCGCGCAGCGAGAAGCCGCGCGCCTCGCGCAGGTAGGTCGGCAGCCAGTTGCTGCTGCCCCAGAGGTAAGCCAGCGCCGCCGAGGTCAGCAGCGTGATGAGGAACAGGTGCCGCGTGTGCAGCGCGCCCTTCACGATGCCGGCCACGCGCGACATCGCATCGCCCAGCGACGAGGGCTTGATGCCGTCGCCGTGCCCCGCGGGCATGCGCACGAAGGCCAGCACCAGCGGAATGCCCAGCACGATGTTGAGCACGCCCAGCACGTGGAACGAGCTGTCCCACTCGAACTGCGTGAGCAGGTAGCCCACCAGCGGATAGCCCACCGCCAGGCCCAGCCCCGTGCCCATGTTGACCAGCGCATTCGGCTTGCCGTTCTCGTCGCTCTTGAAGTGCGCCTTGATGTACGACGAGGCCAGCGAGAACAGCGGCCCTTCCGACACGCCCAGCAGCACGCGCGACGCCAGCAGCAGGCCGTAGCTGTTGAACATCGGCGAGGCCCAGGTCACCACGCCCCACAGCACGAGGCCGTAGATCAGGCTGCGCCGCACGCCGAACAGCGCCGAGCAGAACGGCGTGAGCACGAAGGCCGAGATGCCGTAGCCCAGCATGAAGGCCGTGGCCAGCAGGCCCTGGCTCACGCGGTCGGAGGCGTCGATGCCCACGTGCTTCAGGAAGGCCGCATCGGTGATCAGCACCGCGATGTTGATGCGGTCGACGTAGGAGATCGCGACGATCACGAACAGGGTGACGACCCCGTACCAGCGCATGGCCTTGGATGACATGGGATTCTTCTCAGGTGGGTTGCACGGGGGCCGGTGCGGCTTCAGGGACAGTCGCTCGCCGGCCTGCCTGCGTCGAGGACCGTTCGGGCGAACCCGAACGCGTCGGATTGCGAGGCGCCGATGACCGACCGGTGGGTCTGTCCGGCGTACTGCTTCAGTTGCACGGTCGCGCCGCGCGCACACAGGCTGCGCACCATCGCCGCCGTGGTGTCGGGCGTGACCGTCGTCTCGTCCTTCTCGCCCTGGATGACCGACACGGGCACCCGCATCGTGAGCGACGAGGCATCCTGCGCGGCCAGCAGCCGGGCCATCGCGTCGTACGCCGCGCCGGGCTTCAGGTACGGGCCCGGCGGCAGCGGTGGCATCGCGAACAGCCCCGAAAGGCAGGCGGAACCCATCGCGTCGAGGTGCGGGCGCAGCGCGGGCGAGGCCAGGGCCTGCACGTCGATGGCCGGGTTCATCGCCTTGGCGCTCATCACGGTCAGCGACACGAAGGGCAGCGCCGGGACGGCGACCGCTTCGCCGCGCACCACGCTGTCCATGAACCGCAGCACGCCGGGCCCCGTGGGCGCGATGGCGATCGCCGCCCGCAGCGGGTAGCGGCCGGCGCTGCGGTCCGGCAGGCCGGCGGCCCACAGCACGGCGCCGCCGCCCTTGCTGTGGCCCACGGCGATCCAGTCGGGGCGCAGCTTCGTGCCGTCGAGCGCATGCGCGGCCGCCACGGCATCGGCCAGGTTCTCGGCGTTGCTGCGGCTGTGCAGGTCGGGCACGGGCCCGAAGGCGCCCCACCCTGCGTAGTCGGTGCGCACCACGGCATAGCCCTGCTGCACCCAGGCGTTGAGGTAGGCATCGCGCTCGCGGTTCACGACCAGCGAGGGCGCGCACTGCGGCGCGAGCCCGGTCGAGCCGTTGGCCCAGGCGATCACCGGATAGCCGCCGGCGGGCGCGGGCGTACGCGGCAGCGCCACCTGGCCGACGACCACGGCGTTCGCGCCGTCGAAGGCGGTGGACGCGTACGACATGACCCAGTTGCGCCCTGCGTCGGGCAGGCCGTGCAGCTTGTCGGGGCTGGCCAGCAGCAGCTGGCCGGGCGCGGGCGGCGCGGCCGGCGACATGCCGGCGCAGCCGGCCACGAGCAGCGATCCGAGGGCCAGCGCCGCGAGGCGCCGCACCTGCGGCCAGACGGGGGTTGCGCGCATGCCGGCCCCTTCGCGTCAGAACATGTGCCGCATGCCGAACTCGACGCCGCTGGAGGCGCGGTTGGGCATGGTGATGGCGCCGGCCAGGGCCTGCGTCGCACCGTTCTTGTTGCTGATGCGCGCGATGGTGCCGTACACCGCCGTGCGCTTGGACAGGTTGTGCACGTAGCCGATGGCCAGCTTCGACGACGTGGGCTCGCGCACCGCGTTGGCGGGCTCCAGCTTGTAGCGCGCGTACGAGGCCTTGATCTCGCCCGGCCCGATGGGCAGCTGGAAGCCGATCAGCACGCCCTTGGCGTCGGTGCTGCCCTTCGATTCCTTGTACAACTCGCTCGTGAGCTTCAGGTTCATGAGCGCCGCATCGAAGGTGTAGGACGCGCCCAGGTTGGTCACGCGCAGGTCGCCGGCGGTGTAGCGCGTGCGGCCGGTGGCCAGCGCCACGTTGAGGCCGCCGCTCTGGTAGCCGAAGCGCGCGCCGGTGTGCTGGCCGTCGCGCTTGTTCGACACCTGGGTGCCGGGCAGCACCGAGTTCGAATCGTTCTCGCCCATCGCGTACATCACCTGGCCGTAGAAGCCGCCCAGGTTGGCCGGCAGGAAGTAGCCGATGCTGTTCGAGGCGCGCGTGCCGGTGGGTGCCACCAGGCCGCCCAGGCCCGAGAAGTAGATCTGGTTGGCGCCGATGCCGCCGCCGGTGCCGAAGGGGTCGAAGATCGCGGTGTTCCAGAAGGCCGGCACGTAGTCGCGGCCCAGGCGCACTTCGCCGAAGGGGCCGGCCAGGCTCACGGTCGAGCGGCGGTTGAAGCTCAGCACGCCGGGCGTGCCGTTGCCGCTGGCCTGGTTGTTCGAGTTCGACGGAAAGCCGGTGCCGCTGTCGTTCTGCAGGCCCATCTCGAGCCAGAAGTTGGCCGAGTAACCGCCACCGAGGTCTTCGGTGCCGCGAAAACCGAGGCGGCTGAACATGTTGCCGCTGTTGCCCAGCTGCGTCTTGTGGGCCGATCCGTTGCCGCTGCCGCGCGTGTAGACCACGGAGGCATCGACGACGCCGAACAGCGTCACGGAAGATTGGGCCAGCGCTCCGCCAGCCGCGGTGGCCGCAGCCATCGCGATCAAGTACTTTTTCATTGAATGTCTCGGTTGGTTTTCTTCTCTCGGCCGTCTTTTAGGTTGTGGCCTTGTTGCTCAGATATCCAGCACCAGCCGCTCGCCCTTGCAGCGAGAGACGCAGATCATCATGGTCTTGTTGGACGCACGTTCGATCTTGGTGAGGATGCCGTCGTGGTGATCGACTTCGCCCTCGAGCACCGCCGTTTCGCAGGCGCCGCAGACGCCTTCCTTGCAGCTGTGGTCGGGGTTGAGGCCAGCGTCGATCAGGCTGTCGAGAATCGATTTGCCCGGAGGCACCTCGACGCTCTTGCCGCTCTTGGCGCACTGCACCACGCAGGTCTGCGTGGCGCTGGGCGCCTCCACATGCACGGCGGCGAAGCGTTCGATGTGGGCGTTGGCATAGCCCAGTTGCTCGCAGCTCCTTTCGAAGGCGTCGAGCATCGGCGTGGGGCCGCAGCAGTAGTAGTGGCTGGTGGCGCCCTTGCCGCCCAGCAGCGACGCGAGGTCGGGCGGTGCGCCCTTCTCGTCGTCGAAGTGCCAGGTGAGCTGCACCGATTTCTCGGTGGCCAGCGCCTCGATGGCGTCGCAGAAGGCGGCTTCCTTGCGGGTGCGCGCGCAGTAGACGATTTCGACCGGCTTGCCGATGGCGATGAGCCGCTGCAGCATGCACCAGATGGGCGTCACGCCGATGCCGCCGGCCACCAGCACCGAGCGTTCGGCGCCCTCCTCCAGCTTGAAGTTGTTGCGCGGCGCCGAGATGGGCAGCGTCATGCCCACGCGCAGTTGCTGGTGCACGTAGCGCGAGCCGCCGCGGCTCTTGCGGTCGTTGAGCACGCCCACGACGTAGCGCTGGCGGTCGCTCGAGGGGTTGCACAGCGAGTAGCTGCGCACCAGCCCGTTGGGCAGGTGCAGGTCGATGTGGGAGCCGGCCTCGAAGGCGGGAAAGTCCACCGCCGGCGTGGCCGGCCGGAACTCGACGCTGACGATGCCGTCGGCCTCGTAGCGCATGGTGTGCACGAGGGCGTTCAGCGTGGGAGAAGACATGGCGATGCTCGCTTGCTTGCTTACTTGCTTGCAGTTCAGGCCGTGGCGGCCTCGGCTTGCGCCAGCTGTGCCTGCGCGAGGTTGCGCATGTGGCGACGCAGACGGACGATGCCCAGGTCGTGCTGGTACAGGTTCTCGTGCTGGTTGGCGTCGGCTTCCATTTCTTCGAGCATCACGCGGTCTTGTTCCAGCACGTGCCAGTGGCGCGCCTCGAGGCGGTTCTTGTAGAGGAAGCGCCAGGTGTCGCGCTCCCAGCCCGGCGACAGCTTGCGTGCGCGCCAGAAGAAGGTGGCGGTCATGCCGTTGGCCATGGGCGAGAAGGCGCCGATGATGATGAAGTTGCCGCCGGGGCCGCCGGTCTTCGGGTACGGAATCTCCAGGCGCATCCAGTGGATGCCGGTGTCGGCCCACTCGGTCCAGTCGAAGTTGACGTTGCGCTGGCCTTCCTTCTCGAACACGAAGCCGATGTCGGTCGGGCGCACGCCGAACTTGGCGCTCGAGTCGCCCTCGGCCATCGAGTGCGACTGCTTGTGCAGGTAGGTGCCGTGCATCGGGTCCATCACGTTGTCCAGCACGTAGCGGTAGTCGCCCTTCCACTCGGTGTAGCAAAGGAAGTTGGAGTACTCGGCCTCGTCGGTCAGCTGCTCGGGCAGCACCAGCGGCGGCGGCACGTCGACCGACTCCTTCCCGTTGTAGAGGAACACGGCGCCCGCGCGCTCCTGCACGTGGAAGTGCCGCGTGGCGCGCGAGCCTTCGAGCTTGCAGCCCGGGCTGCCGGGCACGCGCGTGACCACGCCGTCGTGGCGCACTTCGACGCCGTGGTACGGGCACGAGAGCCGGTCGCCCAGCACCACGCCCTGCGACAGCGGCGCGCCGCGGTGCGGGCAGCGGTCTTCCAGCGCGTGCAGCACGCCTTCGCCGTCGCGCCACAGCGCGATCTTGCGGCCGAGGCGGCGCAGGGAGATCGGGTTCTCCTTGATGAAGTGCGAGGGGCAGATCGGGTACCAGAGGTCCTTCAGGCCGATCCCGAGCAGGTGGTCGACCGGATCGGCGGGAACGGGATGGATGGCGATGGTCATGGTGGTTCTCCTCAGGCGGCCAGCGCGGCCATTTCCTTGCGGTACAGCGCCTCGGTCCATGCGAGGCCGCCCGGCGTGGCCAGGCCGCTGTCGTTCAGGCGCTGCACCAGGCCCGGCAGGTCGTGGATGCCGTCGGCGTAGGCGCGTTCGATCACGTCGCCCAGCAGGTCTTCGTAGGTGGTCGCGGGGCGCTGGCGCGCCTGGTGCGGTTGGAGAAAGCGGTCTTGTTGCATCGTGAGCCTCCGTAAGCGAGGGGAAAAATTTCAGGCGGTGGCAGCGACGGCGCCCTGCGCCGGCACGCCCAGCGGCACGGCCCAGGCGTCGTAGGCGTACACCCAGTCGGCGTTACCGCCTTCGCGCAGCCAGTTGTTGCCGCGCGAGCCGAGCTGCACCTGGCTGGCGCGCTCGATACGCGCGGTCTGGTAGGCCTGCAGCGCGGCGGGAATGCCGGCCATGGCCACGCCGTCGAGGTGGCGCGACAGCACCACGGCGTCTTCGATCGCCATGCCGGCGCCTTGCGCCATGAAGGGCAGCATCGGGTGCGCGGCATCGCCCAGCAGCGCCATGCGGCCCTGCGCCCAGGCGGGCATGGGGTCGCGCTCGTACAGCGCGGTCTTCAGCACCGTGTCGCAGGCGTCGAGCAGCGCGCGCGCCTCGGGGTGGTAGGCCACGTACTGCTCGCGCAGCTCGTCGACGCTGCCCGGCGCGGTCCACGACTCGAGGTGCCAGGTGTCCTGCGGCGTGGTGGCGAAGATGAAGATGTCCTTGCCGCGGTTCAGCGGGAAGGTGACGATCTGGCTCTGCGGGTTCGGGCCCCACCACTTGGTGAAGGCGCCCAGGTTGGGCACGCCGGCCACGCGCTCGGCGGGCACCACGGCGCGGTAGGCGACGATGCCCGTGAAGCGCGGGCTCTCGGCGCCGAACATCGCGGTGCGCACGCCCGAGTGGATGCCGTCGGCACCGATGAGCGCACCCACGCGGGCGCTGGTGCCGTCGCTGAACGACAGGGTCACGCCCTTGTCGTCGGCCGCGATGGTCTCGGCGCGCTTGCCCAGCGCCACGCGCTCGGCCGGGAACATGTCGGCCAGCGCGGCCAGCAGGTCGGCGCGGTGGATGGTGAGCTGCGGCGCGCCGTAGCGCTGTTCGGCCGAGTCGGCCATTTCGAGGCGCGAGGTTTCCTCGCCGCTGTCGTAGGTGCGGCTGATGCGGTGCGACGGGCGCGCCGCCGTCACGCGGGCGGCGTCGCCCACGCCCAGGCCGTCGAGTGCGCGCACGGCGTTCGGCGTGAGGTTGATGTCGGCGCCGACGCGGGCGAACTGCTTGGCCTGCTCGAACACGACCACGTCGTGCCCCGCGCGGCGCAGTGCGATGGCGGCGACCAGGCCGCCGATGCCGGCACCGACGATGCCGATGGTGGATTCGCTTGTCTGCATGGTCTCTGTCTCTCTTTGTTCTTGGGCGTGGCTCACTCGGCCACGATGTTGCGGGCCTTGATGATCCGGGCCCAGACGGCCGTCTCATCGCGGATGTGGGCAGCGAACTCGGCGGGCTTCATGGCCGCGTCGGTCATGCCCTGTGCCTTCAGGCGTTCGCGCACGTCGGGCTGGGCCAGCATCTCGGCCGCGTCTTTCGCGAGCTGCTCGACCACCGCGGGCGGCGTGCCCTTGGGGGCCAAGAGGCCATACCACGAGGTCACGGCGACGCCCTGGATGCCCTGCTCCGCCAGCGTGGGGATGTCGGGCGCGGCGGCGCTGCGCTTGGCCTCGGTCACGCCCAGCGCGACAAGCTTGCCGTTCTTGATGAAGGGCATGGTCGCGGGCAGGTTGCTGAACATCAGCGGCACCGAGCCGCCGAGCACGTCGTTGAGTGCGGGCGCCGTGCCCTTGTAGGGCACGTGCAGCAGGTCGATGCCGGCCTGCTGCTTGAACAGCTCGCCCGCCAGGTGCAGGCCGCTGCCCACGCCCGGCGAGGCATACGACAGCGTGTTGGGCTTGGCCTTGGCCATGGCCACGAGTTCCTTGGCGCTCTTGATGCCCGAGGCCGGCGACGCCACCAGCACGTTGGGCGCCTTGGCGAGCATGGTGACGGGCACGAAGTCCTTCTCGATGTTGAACGGGAAGTTCGGCATCAGCGTCGGGTTGATCGTGAGGTTGCCGGCCGGCACCACGAGCAGCGTGTGGCCGTCGCCCTTGGCGCGCTTGACCTTGTCGATGCCGATGTTGCCGGCCGCGCCCACCATGTTCTCGACCACGGCCGCCTGGCCGTAGCGCTTGGCCAGGCCGTCCGACAGGATGCGGGCCAGCGTGTCGACCGGGCCGCCGGGCGGGAACGGCGAGACGATGGTGAAGCGGTCGCTCGACAGTTGCTTGTGCGCGTCGCTCTGTGCATGCGCGGGCAAGGCGATGGCCAGCGCCGCGGCGGCCAGCAGGGAGAAGGAGAAACGTCGTTGCATGAGGGTCACCGGATTCATTTCTTCTCGGTCAGGAAAGCACCTTTCGGGCCTTCCGCGTTCTTCTGACGGCGGGTGTGGCCATCGAGGCCGCCATCGACCGCCCATTCGGCGAACACGGTCGGGCCGGGTTCGAACTCGCGCGGCTGCCAGTCGGCGGTGAGCTGGTCTTCGTCGGCGTAATACTCGATGAGGCCGCCGGCCGGGTTCTTGAAGTACCAGAAGTACGCCGACGACACCGGGTGGCGGCCCGGGCCCAGCTGGGTGTCCCAGCCGCAACGCGAAAAATGCAGGCCGCCGCCGAACACCTCGTGGATGTCGCGCACGGTGAAGGCCACGTGGTTGAGCCCGCGCTTGCCCGAGGGAATCTGCAGCAGGAACAGGTCATGGTGGCCGCCCTCGGGCGCGCAGCGCATGAAGGCGCCGCGGTTCGGATAGCCGTCGGACGAGACGAAGCCGAAGCGCTGCGCATAGAACGCGCTCGTGCCCTTCACGTCGCTCACGAAGAACACGACGTGGCCGACCTCGATCGGCGTGGCGCGTTCGTAGATCGGTGCGGGCTGGTTCACGCGCGGCTTGGCGTTCCAGGTGTTCATGGCGCCGCAATCGACCTCGACCGCGCGCTTGCGGCTGACCTGCAGGCGCACGGCCAGGCCGTTGGGGTCGGTGCAGCCGATGCGGCGCGCGCCGTCGACCGTGGTGTCGGTGAAGGCCGGGTCTTGCGCGATGGCGGCGGCGTAGCGGTCCAGGTCGGCGTCGCTTTCCACGCCCCACACCACTTCGCGCAGCGTCGGACCCTCTTCCATCGCGGGCGGCAGGCCGGGCTTGTCCCACGCCGCAACGACCACCTTGCAGCCGTTGAGGCACTCGAAGACGAGTTCGTCGGCGGCTTCGGACGTGAGTGCGAGGCCCCAGTCCTGGAAGAACTGGCGGCAGGCGGGCAGGTCGTCCGCGCCGTAGGTGATCTGGTCGATGCCAAGTACGCTCATCGTGTGCTCCTGTTCAGTTCGCCCACGGGAGCGGTTGTTCATTGGTGCCCCAGTACATGCTCTTTTGCTCCATGTACTGGAAGATGCCTTCGCGGCCCTTCTCGCGGCCCAGGCCGCTGTCGCGCCAGCCGCCGAACGGCGTCGAGACCGAGAACTGCTTGTAGGTGTTGACCCAGACCGTGCCGGCCTGCACCGCGCGGCCCAGCTTCCAGGCGCGCTTGAAGTCGCGGCTCCACACGCCGGCGGCCAGCGCGTAGACGCTGTCGTTGGCCTGCGCGATCAGTTCTTCCTCGTTGTCGAAGGGCATCGCGACCAGCACCGGGCCGAAGATTTCTTCCTGGCTGATGCGGGCGTTGTTGGTCAGGCCTTCGAGGATGGTCGGCTGGTAGAAGTAGCCCTTGTCGTAGTCGGCGCCGTGCGGGCGCACGCCGCCCGTGCGGATGCGCCCGCCCTCGGACACGCCCAGATCCACGTAGCGCTCGATGCCTTCGCGGTGCTTGGCCGTGATGAGCGGCCCCATCTGCGTGCGCTCCGAGGCCGGGTCCCCCACGCGCAGGGCATTGGCGCCTTCGGCCAGCCGCGTGAGGAACTCGTCGTAGATGCCACGCGCCACGAACAGGCGCGAGCCCGCGATGCACGACTCGCCCGACGAACTGAAGATGCCGTACAGCACGCCGTTCACCGCATGGTCGAGGTCCGCGTCGTCGAGCACCATGGTGGGCGACTTGCCGCCGAGTTCGAGCGACACCGGCATCATCTTGTCGGCCGCGATGTGGGCGATGTGCTTGCCGGTGGTGGTGCCGCCGGTGAACGACACGCGCTTGACCAGCGGGTGCTTGGTGATCGCGTCGCCGATCACCGAGCCCTTGCCCGGCAGCACGCTCACGATGCCCTTGGGCACGCCGGCCAGCTCGCAGATGCGCGCCAGCTCCAGCGCCATGAGCGGCGTGACTTCGGCGGGCTTCACGACCACCGCGTTGCCGGCGGCCAGCGCGGGCGCCAGCTTCTGGGCTTCGCTCGCGATGGGCGAGTTCCACGGCGTGATGGCCGCGACCACGCCCATGGGCTCGTGCACGCTCATCGTGACGAACGCGCCGCGCGAGGGGGTGATGGTTTCTTCGAGCGTCTCCAATGCGGCAGCGAAGAACTGGAAGGTGCCCGCGGCGCTGGCCACGAGGTTGCGGGTTTCGCTGATCGGCTTGCCGTTGTCCAGGCGCTGCTTCTGCGCCAGCGACTCGCCCTCTTCGCGGATCAGCTGGGCCACGCGGTGCAGCACGGCGGCGCGCTCGTGCGGCAGGCGCTGGGCCCAGCCGCTGGTGCGAAAGGCGTGGTCGGCGCGCGTGATGGCTTCTTCGACGTCGGCCAGGCTCGCGGCCTTCAGGCGCGCGATGGGCTCGCCGGTGGCCGGGTACAGGCTTTCGTAGACGTCGCCGCCGCCCAGGCGCCATTCGCCGGCGATGCAGATCGGAAGGAGTTCGGTGGAGATCATGGGGTGGCTCAGATGGCAAGGGGCGCGACGCGGTTGCGCAGCGCGCGCACGGCGCTGTACACGGTCAGGGCCGAGGTCTTGGGGTTGGCCGCGAGCGGCTTGTTGCGCATGGTCAGCGCGAAGCTGCCGAAGGCGCCTTCGGCTTCGACGGTGTGCACGTTCTCGGTGGTGGCCGGGTCGGCAATGAGGCGCACCAGCGTCTGGTCCAGGCCCAGGCCCGCGAGCGACACGGTGGCCGCCACGTTGGCATTCTTCGGATAGAGCAAGGCGGCTTCGCGCGCACTGCCTTCGAAGATCACGGTTTCGTGCGCCAGCGTGTCCAGGTTGCGGCCCTGCTCGGCCGGCGTGCCCTTCCAGGCCTGCGGCGGCTTGCGGCCGGTGTAGCGCACGCTGTCCAGGCCGCCGATGCGGGCCGCGGCCAGCGCGTCGATGCCGCCGATGGCGCCGGGAATCAGCTGCACCTGCGTGCGGCCGGCGACGGCGGCGGCTTCGAGCTTCTCGGCGAAGCCCGTGGCCGACAGCGCACCCACCGACGCCACCACGCAGGGCGTACCGCGTGCCAGCGCGGGCAGCACGTGCTCCTCGATGGCGGCATGGCCGGCGGTCTCGACCACCAGGTCGATGCCGTCGGCGGGCACGGCGCTGCCCACCTGCGCGCCAGGGGCGACCTTCTGCGCGGCGGCAATGCCTTCGGCCGGCACGACGATGGCCACCACCTTCAGGGCGGGATCGCCGCGCAGCAGTTCGAGCACCGAGGTGCCGATGGCTCCGCAGCCGACGAGTGCGATGCGCGTGATGGCAGTGGTCATGCGTGGGGCTCCGCGTTCGCTCACTTGGCCGCGCCGAGCGCGGGAATCTGCGTGACCGTGTTGGTCGGCGGGCCGGCGAAGCTGGTCTTGAAACCGCCGATCGACAGCATGTCGATCTCCAGCAGGAACGGGCCGTCGGCGGCCAGCGCCTGGTCCAGCTGCGCCGGCAGGTCGGCCAGGTCTTTCACGCGGGCATGCGGCAGCGCGATCGACTTGCACAGCAGGTCGTAGTCGGGCGTGTGCAGCTCGGCGTAGCACTGGCGGCCGCCGTACTGCGCGTCCTGGATGTTCTTGATCACGCCGTAGCTCTTGTCGTTCATGAGCACGATGACCATGGGCGCCTTCTCCTGCACCATGCAGGCCAGCTCGCCCAGGTTCAGGATGAAGCCGCCGTCGCCGGCCAGGCAGAAGGTCTTGCGGCCCGAGCCCGTCACCGCCGCGCCGATGGCCGCGCCGATGGCCATGGGCATGCCCTGGCCGATGCCGCCGCCCGTGGCGTGCACGCCGGCGCTGGGTTCGAACACGCGCAGCTCGCGGTTGCCCCAGGTGCTGTTGGACACCGTGACGTCGCGCACCCAGTTGAACTTGCGGCCGGCCACCGACTGCAGCTGACGCACGAGCTCGGCGTACGGGCCGAGGCCGTCGCGCAGCGTGGCCACGGCCTGGTCGTGCGCGGCGCGCAGGTCGACCAGCAGCTGCGGGTCGGCCTGGTACTTCGCGGCTTCGAGGCGGTCGGCCAGGCCGTCGAGGGCCAGCGCGGAATCGCCGCAGACAAAGGCCTCGGATGCATAGCAGCGGCCTTCGGCGGCGGCATCGGCGTCGATGCGGTACAGCGGGCGCGGCAGCTTCAGTTCGTACTTGAGCGTCTCGTTGCCGCGCAGGCGCGAACCGACCACGAGCATCGCATCGCAGGTCTGGTAGAAGGCCTCGACGGGCTTCTGGATGTTGTAGGCGCCGAGCGAGCCGGCGTCGTCCTCGGGCACCGTGCCGCGGCCCTGCGTGGTCGTGACCACGCCGAAGCCCAGCTTCTGCAGCCGCTGGATCGCACTGCGCGCATGGCGGGCACCGCCCCCCACCCACAGCAGCGGACGCTTGGCGGTGGCCAGCCGCGCGGCCAGTGCATCGAGGCCGGCGGCCGAAGGCACGGGGCGCTCGATGGGCAGCGGCGACAGGTCGGCCGGCATGGTCGTGAGCGCCGACTGGATGTCGATCGGAATCTCCACGCTCACCGGGCCGGTCGGCGCCGTCATCGCGAGCTGCACCGCGCGCTTGAGCGTGCCCAGCACCGTCTCAACGCTGCGCACGCGCAGCGCGGCCTTCGACACCGCCTTGAGCATGGTGAGCTGGTCGGGTGCTTCGTGGATGTACGACATGCCCTTGTCCAGGTACGGCGTCTCGATCTGGCCCGTGATGTGCAAGAGCGGCGCACCGGCCGTCAGTGCCTCGACCATGCTGCCGGCGATGTTGCCCGCGGCCGGGCCGGTGCTGGTGATGCACACGCCCAGGCTGGCGGTGGAGCGCGCATAGGCGTCGGCCATGTTGCCCGCGCCGGCCTCGCCGCGCGCCGAGATGAAGCGCACCGTGCCGCGCTGCGCGAAGGCATCGAGGATCGGCATGTTGTGGATCGAGATCACGCCGAAGGCTGCCTTGACGCCGCACTGCTCGAGGAACGCGGCGACGACGGCGCCGACCGTGACGGTGTTGTTGGGGTTATGCATGGCGGGAATGGCCTCCGGAGATGTCGATGTGGCTGCCGGTCGTGTACGACGCGAGCGGTGAAGCAAGGAAAAGGATCGCGCGCGCGGCTTCGGTCGGAAGCCCCAGGCGACCCAGCGGGATGTGTTTGGTGGTGGCGAGCTGGCGGCTCCAGGCGGCCCAGTCCTGCGACTTGTCTTCGCGCGCCTCGAAGCGGCGGCGCCACTGGCCCGACTCGACCAGGCCGATCAGGATGCCGTTGACGCGCACGCCCTGCGGCGCGAACTCGGTGGCCATGGAGCGCACGAGGTTCAGCAGGCCCGCGCGCGCGGCCGAGGTGGCGACCATGTGCGGCTCGGGCTGGCGCGCGAGCAGCGAGTTGGCGCAGACGATGGCGGCATCGCCCAGCACCGCGCGCTGCGCCGTGAGCTGCGGCAGGAAGGCGCGCGTCGGGTGGATGACCGAAAAGAACTTCAGGTGCAGCTCTTGCATCCAGGCCGCGTCGTCGGTGTCGGCGAAGGTGGAGACGCGCCCCTGCCCTGCGTTGTTGACCAGCATCGACGCCGGGCCGAGCGCGGCCTCGCTGGCGGCGGCGAAGGCGCGCACCGAGGCGGCGTCCAGCACGTCGCAGGTCTGCGCGAACAGCTTGGCGTCGGGGTGTTGCGCGCGCAGGCTGGCCGCGGCGGCATCGAGCCGTTCGGCGTTGCGTCCGCACAGCGCCACGGCGGCGCCGCAGCCCAGCAGCAGCTCGACGGTGGCCAGGCCGATGCCCGACGACCCGCCCGTGACCACGGCCACGCGGCCGGCCAGTGCGTCGGCGGCGAAGAAGGAGGAGGAAGGGGCGAGGGTCGTCATGGTCGATCTGAAATCAGTCGTCAGGCGCTGCGCAGCGGCACCACCTTGCTGGTGCGCGCGGGCGAGTAATTGAGCAGGCCCGAGATCTCGTCGGCGGTGCCGCGCACGCGCTGAACCATCTCGTCCATGCGGTTCTCGTCGATGTGGCCCGAGGTGATGGTGGCGCCCAGCGCCGCCACGATGTGGCCGCTGTGGTCGCGCACCGGTGCAGCGATGGTCGAGATGTTCGATTCGAAGAAGCCCTCGCCCAGCACATAGCCGCGCTGGCGGTCGGCCTGCACCATGTCGAACAGCTCGTTCACGGTCTTGGGAGTGCTCGGCGAGAAGGTCTCGAGCTTGTCTTCGGGGTACAGCGCGCGCAGCTGCGGCAGCGTGAGGTCTTCCAGCAGGATGCGACCCAGCACGGTGGCGTGGGCCGGCAGGCGCGTGCCCACCGTGACCGAGCTGGCGAAGGGCGTGGCCGGCGCCACCTTGGCGACGTAGACGATCGAGCGGCCGTCGCGCACCACCAGGTTGCAGGGCGTGCGCAGCTCGTCGCACAGGCGGTTGAGCAGCGGCGTGCCCAGCTGCGTGAGCTCCAGCGAGGCCAGGTATTCGAAGCCCAGGCGCAGCACGGCCAGGCCCAGGCGGTAGTCGCGCCCGCCCTCGGCGCGCTCGAGGAAGCCCATGTTCTCCAGCGTGGTGAGCAGGCGGAAGACGGTCGAGCGCGGCAGATCGAAGCGGCGCGCCAGCTCGGGCGCGGAGAGCGTCCGGCTCTCGCGGCTGAACTCGCACAGCACGCGCAGGCCGCGCTCCAGCGCGGGCACGTTGTAGCGGTCTGCGCCCTCTTCCATCACTTCGTTGTCGGTGGCCATGTCTGGATTCCTCTCGGTTGTCTTGTTCGTGTCGGGTCAGCCGGCGAGCGATTCGCGCAGCAAGGCGGCGACGGCCTGCGGTTGTTCCACATAGCCGGCGTGACCCGCATCGTCCACCAATTCGAGGGGCACGCCGCAGCGGCGCGCGACTTCTTCGCAGGCGGCGGGCGGCGTGACGACGTCGAGCGCACCGCAGGCCACGCGCACGGGCATCGGCGGCGGCAGGTCGGCCAGCAGGTCGGCGTTGCACAGCAGCTCGACGGCCTGGCGGTAGCCGTGGTCGTTCAGGCGCGCCATGTTCCAGCGCACCCACTGGCGGGCGTGTTCGCTGGCACCGTCGGACACGAGCCGGCCCGCGCGCTTGGCGGCCATGCCGGCAATGCCGAGGTCGTCGAGCGTGGCCAGGCGTTCGGCGCGCACCTTGGCGCGGGCGTCGATGCGCGCGGCGGCGCCATAACCGATGGCGGGGCTCACGAGCACGAGGCGGCGGATGCGGGCACTGGCGCTCGCATCGCTGCGGGCGGCCGACGCGGCGACGATGGCGCCCAGCGAATGGCCGACGAGCACGCAGGAGCGGATCGACAACGCATCGAGCATTTCTTCAAGGCGTGCGGCGTAGTCGGCGCCGGTCGGCGCGGCCGAAGCCAGCGGCGTCGAGCGGCCGTAACCCGGTGCGTCCCACGCGATGAGGCAGGCCTGCGGCGCCAGCAGCGCCGCGGTGTCGAGCCACGAGGCCGCGCCCGAGCCGATGCCGTGCAGGCACACGATGACCGGACCCTGCCCGCATTCGCGCACCGACACCACCGCGCCGCCGCCCACCGCGACGTCGCGGGCCGGAAAGCGCGCGTCGAGCCGCGCCAGCTCGGAAGCCGGCAGGGTCTGCGCGGAGATGTCGACGGTGCTCATGACCTGTTCGCTCGCTTGCTTGCTCGCTCAGCGCTTGATCTTGGCCAGAGGGTGGTCGGCGGGGTACGTCGGCGTGACGGGCTTCTTGGCGCCGAGCATCACGCACATGAGCGCGTCTTCGTCGCCGATGTTGATCTCTTCGCGGTACACGCCGGGCGGCACCGAGATCAGGTCGCGGTCGGTCATGATGGTTTCGAAGCGCTCGCCGTCCTTCTCGATCACGACCTTGAGCTTGCCGCGGATGAGGAAGAACACTTCTTCCACGTCGGTGTGGATGTGCGGCGGGCCTTCGTGGCCGGCCGGGATCACCATGGTCGAGAAGGTGAAGTGCTCCGAGGGCACGGTGTTGGTGTCGGCCGCGACACCGGTGCCGCCGGTGCCCACGTAGCGCATCTGCGCGCGGCGGAACTTGGGGTCGAAGTCGGCCTGGAACTTCAGCGCGTCCCAGTCGTACTTGCGGGTTTCGTAGCGGGCGATGCGGGTGTTCATCCACTCGGCCAGGCTGCTGCCCTCGGGCTGCGCCAGGGTGTTGGTGGCGCTGTTGTTGATCTTCTGCTGTTCGGACAAATCGCTCATGGGTGTACTCCTTGGTCGGGAAATTCGGTCGTTGGTGACGGGTTCAGTGCATCGCGAAGCCGCCGTTGACGGCGAGCAGCTGGCCGGTGACGAAGCGCGCCAGGCCGGACAGCAGGAACACGGTCGCGCCGCAGACGTCGGCCGCCTGCTGCTCGCGCGGGATGGCGCGGCCTTCGAGGTACTTCTGGTGGCGCGCCATCGGCACGTACTCGGTGGCCTCGACCAGCGTGAGGCCGGGCGCCACGGCGTTCACCGTGATGTTGTCGCCGCCCCATTCGCGCGCCAGCGAGCGCGTCATGGAAATGACGGCGCCCTTGCTCGAGGCATAGGCCAGCAGGTTGGGGGCGCCCCACAGCGCCGTGTCCGACGCCAGGTTGACGATGGCGCCACGGCCGCTGGCCGCCAGCGCGGGGCGGCAGGCGCGACCCATGAGCCAGCTGCCGCGCACGTTGACGTTCATCACGCGGTCCCACATGTCGATCTCGAGCTGGTGCGCGTCGCGCCCGCCCGAGTTGGTGATGGCGGCGTTGTTGACGAGACCATCGAGGCCGCCCAGCAGGCGCACCGCCTCGGCGGCACCCGCCTCGATGGAAGCCGGGTCCGACAGGTCGATGGCCAGCGCGTGCGCCGTGCGGCCGGCCTCGCGCAGCGCCTGGGCTTCGGTCTCGGCCAGCTCGCCGAGGATGTCGGCCAGCACCACGCTCGCCCCCGCCGCGGCCACGCACTGCGCGAACGCCAGGCCCAGGCCGCGCGCACCGCCGGTCACGAGCACGCGGCGGCCAGCCAGCAGGTTGGCGGGCATCTCGGCCAGCAGCGACTGCAGGCTGGAGGGATCGGCGATGGCTTTGAGGTCGGTCATGGCGGGCGTCACGTCGGGTGGGGTGAGGTTCAGTCGGCCTGGATGCCGAGTTCCTTGATGACCTTGCCGAAGCGCGCGAAGTCGGCGGCGTTGGTCTTGGCCAGCACGTCGGCGTCGCCGCCCACGGGCGTGGTGCCCAGCACGGCCATGCGCGCGACGATGTCGGGCATCTTCAGGATCTCGTTGAAGTGGCCGTTGAGCGTCTTCACGATCTCGGGCGGCAGGTTGCGCGGGCCCCACAGGCCGTTCCAGGCGGTGAGCTCGACGTCCTTGTAGCCCAGCTCGGCGAAGGTCGGCACCTTGGGCGCGAGCGGCGAGCGCTCGCGCGAGGCCACGGCCAGCGGGACCATCTTGCCGTTGGGCATGTAGGGCGCCACCGGGCCCAGCGTGATGAAGGTCACCGGCACGTGGCCGCCGAGCACGTCGTTGACGGCGGGCGCCACGCCCTTGTAGGGCACGTGCGCCAGGCTGGTGCCCGAGGCGCGGGCGAACATTTCGCCCAGGATGTGCATCGGCGAGCCGCTGCCCGGGCTGGCGTAGCTCAGCGACTTGCCGCCCTTGGCCGCGGCCACCGCGTCCTTCAGGCCGGTGTAGCCCTTGGCGCCGCTGGCCACCAGGAACAGCGGCAGGTTGCCGGTCTGCACGATCGGCGTGAAGCCGTTGAGCACGTCGTAGCCCGAGGTGCTGCCGGTCTTGAGCACCAGCTGCGCGATCGAGAAGGTGCTGGGCGCGAGCAGCAGCGTGTAGCCGTCGGGCGCGGCCTTCGACACGAAAGCGCTGCCAATGATGCCGCTGGCGCCGGGGCGGTTGTCGACCACCACGGGCTGGCCGACGCGGGCCGAGAGCTTTTCGGCGTACAGGCGCGCCAGGGCGTCGGTGTCGCCACCCGCCGGATAGGCAACGACCAGCGTGATCGGCTTGCTGGGGTAGGTGTCTGCCCAGGCGAATCCGGAAGCGCAAGCGGCGGCCAGGGAGACGGCAGCGGCGATGGCGAGGCGGCGAGTGTGTGTCATCGAGGGTCCGTGGAATCGGTGGCTTGTTTCACTAAAGAAACAACGATTTATTAATGGAACACCGCGAGAATACCGACGAAGACAACTTCATGGCTAGGTAAAAACCCTAGTTGAGGTGAAGCCAGGCTGCGCGCGCACGAAAAAGGGCGGCCGTTTCGGGCCGCCCTTCGAGGGAGGAAGCGGGGTTGGGCTACCCGCCGTAGCGCGCCACGGTCAGGCCTTCCATGTCGATTTCGGGCGCCCTGCCCGCGACCAGGTCGGCCATCACGCGGCCGGTGCCGGCCGCCATGGTCCAGCCGAGCGTGCCGTGGCCGGTGCTCAGCAGCAGGTTGGGCACGCGGGTGGCGCCGATCACCGGCGTGCCGTCGGGCGTCATGGGGCGCAGGCCGGTCCAGAAGGACGCATCGCGCACCGGGCCGCCGCGCGGGAACAGGTCGGTCACGACGTGCTCAAGCGTGTCGCGCCGCCGCGCATCGAGCGCGAGGTCGAAGCCCGAGAGCTGCGCCGTGCCGCCCACGCGGATGCGATCGCCCAGGCGCGTGACGGCGACCTTGAAGGTCTCGTCCATCACGGTGGATTCGGGCGCGCCGCTCGCGTCGGTGATGGGCACCGTGATCGAGAAACCCTTGACCGGGTACACCGGCAGGTCGATGCCCAAGGGCCGCACCAGCGCAGGCGAGTAGCTGCCGAGCGCGACCACGTAGCGGTCGGCGGTGAAATGGCCCTGGTCGGTGCGCACCCCGGTCACGCCCTTCCCCGCTTCGTGTTCGATGGCCTGGATGTTCACGCCGAATCTGAATTGCACGCCCTCGGCTTCGGCCAGCTTGGCCAGCGCCTGCGTGAACTTGAAGCAGTCGCCGGTCTCGTCGCCCGGCAGTCGCAGGCCGCCGACGAACTTGTCCTTCACGGCGCCGAGCGCGGGCTCATGCAGCACGCAGCCGTCGCGGTCGAGCACCTGGTAAGGCACGCCCGACGCCTTCAGCACTTCCACGTCCTTCGCGGTGCCGTCGAGCTGTGCCTGCGTGCGAAAGAGCTGCAACGTGCCCTGCATGCGCTCGTCGTAGCGGATGCCGGTGTCGGCGCGCAGCGCCTTCAGGCAGTCGCGGCTGTATTCGGCCAGCCGCACCATGCGGCCCTTGTTGAGTTCGTAGCGCGCCTGCGTGCAGTTGCGCAGCATCGACAGACCCCAGCGCCACATCGCCGGATCGAGCATTGGCTTGATGACCAGCGGGCTGTGCTGCATGAGCATCCACTTGATCGCCTTGACCGGCACGCCGGGCCCGGCCCACGGCGCCGAGTAGCCGGGCGACACCTCGCCCGCGTTGCCGAAGCTGGTTTCGAGCGCGGGCGCCGGCTGGCGCTCCAGCACCGTCACCGTGTGCCCGGCGCGCGCCAGGTAGTACGCCACCGAGGTGCCGATGACACCGCTGCCGAGAATCAGGACCTGCATGACAACCCCTCCCTCTTGAAAGCCGCCATGGGCCTGAGAGTACAGGGTCGGCGCTTACAGGCCCAGCGAGTCCTGCAGTTCGCGCGCCGTCCAGCGCTTCGGCTGTTGCGGCCAGGCCTCGAGCAGCGCGACCATGCGCGCGTTGCGCGGTGCGCTCAGGCCGTGCTCCTGCGCGAGCCGCACCACCTCGCCGCTGAGCGCATCGATCTCGGTGCGACGGCCCAGTGCGAGGTCGTCGGCCATGCTGGAGCGGGCCTTGGCGTCGATGCGCAGCATGCGCGCCGCGACGATGCGAAACAGCCAGTCGGGCAAGCGCAGCAGGCCCGGCAAGCGCCGCGCCGGCACGGCCGCCACTTGCGCGGGCACGATGCCGCCGGTGCGCAGCACGCCCAGCGTTTCGTCGATGAGCGCCGCGAAGCAGCGGCGGTAGCCGCGCTGCATGAGTTCGTCGCGCAGCGGCAGGCCCGACAGCGCATTGACCGGATTGTTGAGGTTGAGCAGCAGCTTGCCCCACTGCACCGGCAGCAGGTCGGCATGCAGGTCGAGCGGCACGCCGGCGCGCTCGAACACGGGCAGCCAGTCGCGCAATGCGGGGTCGTCTTCCGCGGCCAGCCGTCCGGGCGTGCCCCGGTGGAAGGCGCCGTCGTCGATCTCGGCCACGTTGTACGGCACCATGCCGGCGCGGATGTTGAGCGAGGGGCCGGCCTGCCCCGCTGCGGCGCAGTTCGAGATGCCGTTCTGCAACGAAACCACCGTGGTGCCGGCCGGCAAGGCAAAGGCCAGCTCGCGCGCCGCTTCGGCGGTGGCGCCGCTCTTCACGCACAGCAACACCAGCGCGGGCCGCGCGCCCACCGGCACCTGCTCGCACAGGCGCAGCGTGGGCGCCGCCAGCTTGTGCCGGGCGCCGTCGAGGTCGGTGAGCGTGAGGCCGTGGCGCGCGAGCTTGTCGAGCACGCGCGGGCGGCCGACGAAGGTGACGGGCACGCCCGCCGCCGCCAGGCTGCCGCCGATGAAACAGCCGATGGTGCCCGCCCCCATCACGAGCACTTCACCGGGGATCGCGTCGGACATGAAGTGCTGTGTGGGTAGTGAGCGGAAAGGACCTCAGGTCCGTTGGGCGACCCAGGCCTGCACCGATTGCAGCGCGGCCGGCAGGCCCGCGGCGTCGGTGCCGCCGGCCATGGCCATGTCGGGCTTGCCGCCGCCCTTGCCACCGACCTGCTGGGCCACGAAGTTGACCAGCTCGCCGGCCTTGACCTTGCCGATGCTGTCGGCCGTGACGCCGGCCGCGATCTGCACCTTGTCGCCGTCCACGGCGGCCAGCACGATGGCGGCGGTCTTCAGCTTGTCCTTGAGCTTGTCCATGGTGTCGCGCAGCGTCTTGGCGTCGGCGCCGTCGAGCTTGGCCGCGAGCACCTTGATGCCGTTGACGTCCACCGCCTGCGCGATGAGCTCGTCGCCCTTGGACGACGCGAGCTTGCCCTTGAGCGCGCCCACTTCGCGTTCGAGCGTCTTGACCTGCTCGAGCACCTGCGAGAGGCGGCCCTGCAGCTCGGCGGCCGGCGACTTGAGCGTGGCGGCCACGCTGTGCACGGTCGATTCGAGGTCCTGCAGGTACGACAACGCATTGGCGCCCGTGACGGCTTCGATGCGGCGCACGCCGGCGGCCACGCCGCCTTCGCTCACGATCTTGAACAGGCCGATGTCGCCCGTGCGGCCCACGTGGGTGCCGCCGCACAGTTCGCGGCTGGTGCCGATGTCGAGCACGCGCACGGTCTCGCCGTACTTCTCGCCGAACAGCATCATGGCGCCGGTCTTCTGGGCCGACTCGAGGTCCATCACGCAGGCCTGCGTGGGCGCGTTGTCCAGGATCTCGGCGTTGACGCGCTTCTCGATCTCGAGAATCTGCTCGCGCGTGACGGGGGCGTTGTGCGCGAAGTCGAAGCGCGTCTTGTCGGCATCGACCAGCGAGCCCTTCTGTTGCACGTGGTCGCCCAGCACTTCGCGCAGGGCCTTGTGCATCAGGTGGGTGACCGAGTGGTTGCGCATGGTGGCGGCGCGGCGCGCGGTGTCGACCGCGGCCTTGACCGTGTCGCCGACCTTCAGCGTGCCTTGCGTCTGCGTGCCGTGGTGGCCGAACACGTCGGCCTTGATCTTCTGCGTGTCGTCGACGCCGAACTGCACGCCTTCGGCCACGAGCACGCCCTGGTCGCCGACCTGGCCGCCGCTTTCCGAATAGAAGGGCGTGGTGTCGAGCACCACGATGCCGCTCTGGCCTTCCTTCAGCTCGTTGACGGCCACGCCTTCGAGGTACAGCGCGACGACCTTCGCGTTTTCTTCGAGGTGGTCGTAGCCGGTGAAGGTGTTGCCCACGCCGGCGTATTCGACGTTGCGGTCCATCTTGAACTTGCCGGCGGCACGGCCCGCGGCCTTCTGCTTTTCCATCGCGGCGTGAAAGCCCGCTTCGTCGACGCTCAGGCCGCGCTCGCGGCACACGTCGGCCGACAGGTCGAGCGGAAAGCCGTAGGTGTCGTGCAGCTTGAAGGCGACGTCGCCCGGCAGCACCTTGGCATCGCCGGCCAGCGCCGCGTCGAGGATTTCCATGCCGTTGGCCAGCGTTTCGAAGAAGCGTTCCTCCTCGGCCTTCAGCGTGTCGATGATGCGTTTCTCGTCAGCCACCAGCTTGGGGTACGCGTCGCCCATGAGCTTCACGAGGTCGGGCACCAGCTTGTGGAAGAAGGGCTTCTTCTGGCCCAGCTTGTAGCCGTGGCGGATGGCGCGGCGCACGATGCGCCGCTGCACGTAGCCGCGGCCTTCGTTCGACGGAATGACGCCGTCGGCCACCAGGAAGGAGGTGGCGCGGATGTGGTCGGCGATCACGCGCAGCGAGTTGTTCGACAGGTCTTGCGTGCCGGTCTCGCGGCCGGCGGCCTTGATGAGCGCGTCGAAGATGTCGATTTCGTAGTTGCTGTGCACGTGCTGCAGGATCGCCGCCAGGCGCTCCAGGCCCATGCCGGTGTCGACGCAGGGCGCGGGCAGCTTCTTGACCGAGCCGTCGGGCTGCATGTCGAACTGCATGAACACGTTGTTCCAGATCTCGATGTAGCGGTCGCCGTCTTCATCGGGCGAGCCAGGCGGGCCGCCGGGGATCTCGGGGCCGTGGTCGTAGAAGATTTCGGAGCACGGGCCGCACGGGCCCGTGTCGGCCATCATCCAGAAGTTGTCGGACATGTAGCGACCGCCCTTGTTGTCGCCGATGCGCACGACGCGCTCGGGCGGCAGGCCGATTTCCTTGGTCCAGATGTCGTAGGCCTCGTCGTCCTCGATGTAGACGGTGGCCCAGAGCTTTTCGGCCGGCAGCTTGTAGACCTGGGTCAGCAGCTCGAAGGCCCACTTCAGCGAGTCGCGCTTGAAGTAGTCGCCGAAGCTCCAGTTGCCCAGCATCTCGAAGAAGGTGTGGTGGCGCGCGGTGTAGCCCACGTTCTCGAGGTCGTTGTGCTTGCCGCCGGCACGCAGGCAGGCCTGCACCGAGGCGGCGCGCACGTAGGGGCGCTTGTCTTCGCCGAGGAACACGTCCTTGAACTGGACCATGCCCGAGTTCGTGAACATGAGCGTCGGGTCGTTGCCCGGCACCAGCGAGCTCGAAGGCACCACGGTGTGGCCCTTGGAGGCGAAGAAATCGAGAAAGGTCTTGCGGATGTCCGCGACCGTGAATGTGGGCTGGCTCATCTTTGGATTTCGTCTGCTGTCGGGGGCGGCCTGGCGATGGCGACCCTGCGTCGAAACCACTGCGTTGAACCGGCCTAACTGCTTGATTTGCTTGAACAATCGATTATAGGTTTGCGCATGGTGCCTGGGCCCGCCGCGGGCCTTGCGCACGCGCGATCCGGGAGCCGGGGCTAATATGGACGGCTGAAGCGGTGCGCGCCCTCCCCGGCTGCAGCCTGTTTCTTCCCTGTTTTCATCGGCAACATGAATCAAGGAGCACGCATGGCGGGTCAGGCGTCGGAACACTGGAAGATCGAAGACCTCGATTTCTCCCGCATCGCACGCGAGCAGGTGCGCACGGACGAGAACCTCTTCTACCTGGTGGCGTCGGCCTCCTTCATCGAGAGCGGCTCCGACCTGTACACGCAGAACCTGGTCGATTTCTTCCGGGGCGACGACGAGGTCACCGAGTGGCTGTCGAACCACTGGGAGCAGGAAGAACTGCAGCACGGCCGGGCCCTGCGCGCCTACGTGGACCACGTCTGGCCCGAATTCCCCTGGGAAAGCGCCTACCGCGGCTTTCTCGACGAGTACGCCACCTATTGCAAGGTCGAGCTGCTGGCCCCGACCCGCGCCCTGGAAATGACCGCCCGCTGCGTGGTCGAGACCGGCACCGCCACCTACTACCGGGCCATGGCCCGCAGCACCACCGAGCCGGTGCTGCGCGACCTGGCCACCCGCATCGCGACCGACGAGGTCAACCACTACAAGCACTTCTACCGGTTCTTTCGCCGCTACCGCGCGCAGGAGCGGCTGAACCGTTTCCGCGTGATGGGCACCATCGGCCGGCGCACGCTGGAGCTGAAAAGCGAGGACGCCGACTGCGCCGTCCGCCACGTGCTGCAGGCCCGCGCCCCGCACCGCGCTGGCGACGCGGCCTACGTGCAGCAGCTGAGCGCGCACATGAACCGCACCATCCGCACCCACCTGAGCCCCGCCGCCACGCTCAAGATGCTGATGCGCCCGCTGGAACTGCCGGCCCGGGTGCAGACGGTGATCCAGTACCCGATCCGGCAGTTCATGGAGCATGTCTTCCTGCGCTGACGGGCCAAAACCCCAGAAAACGCCGGAAAACGCGCAAAAAAAACCCAGCACGATGCTGGGCTGAATCTCTGGATTGCTGTCACGCACAGAGAACCCGCACTTGAAGCGAGTCCGCAAAATTTAGGGCCCGGGCCGCCCCCGGCTTGTCGGACAACACCGACAGTTCTGCACGATCGTTCGGACCGAGGGTATCCCCCGAAGCTCGAAAAGTGCCAAATTCTTCACACTTTTTAACTTGTCCTACGGTTACGACATTTTTCAGCTGACATGCTGGGCGCGCGTCCTCGCCGAGGATGCACTTGCTGTCACGCAACAGGGCCGCAAAAGAAGAGCTCTCTGTTTGCCTTAGAGCGCGCCCCTTCGGGGGCCCCTCGAGATACCCGCTCCGGCGGGTATTTTTTTGCCCGCCGCCGGGCCGGCCGTCGCCCTACCACATCGCCATGACGGGTTTTCCCAATCCGGTGGGGACAATGTTGTGGAAAACCGTGTGTGCAGCGCGCGAAACCCTTGCCTGGCGGGGCCTGCAACGCGGTGCCTGC